>NZ_QSTT01000020.1:0-9667 GCF_003438725.1 Ruminococcus sp. OM06-36AC | reverse complement strand
GTGCTTGTGGTGGTGGAAGTAGTGGTTTTTAAAGTTGTTGTGCTTGTGGTGGTGGAAGTTGCGGTAGTCGAAGCAGTTGTGCTTGTTGTGGTGGAAATTGTCGTTGTTGAAGCAGTTGTACTTGTAGTAGCGGAAGTTGCGGTTGTTGAAGTGGTTGTATTTGTGGTGGCGGAAGTTGTCGTTTTCGAAGTGGTCGTGCTTGTAGTAGTAGAAGTTGCGGTTGTTGAAGTGGTCGTGCTTGTAGTTGTGGAAGTCGCGGTTGTCGAAGTGGTTGTACTTGTAGTAGTGGAAGTCGTGGTTTTCGAAGCGGTCGTGCTTGTAGTTGTGGAAGTCGTGGTTGTCGAAGCAGCTGTACTTGTAGTAGTGGAAGTTGCGGTTGTTGAAGTGGTCGTGCTTGTGGCAGTGGAAGTCGTGGTTTTTAAAGTGGTCGTGCTTGTGGTAGTGGAAGTTGTCGTTGCCGAAGCAGTTGTGCTTGTTGTGGTGGAAGTTGTCGTTGTCGAAGCGGTTGTGCTTGTAGTAGCGGAAGTTGTGGTTGCCGAAGTGGTTGTGCTTGTGGTGGTGGAAGTAGTGGTTTTTAAAGTTGTTGTGCTTGTGGTGGTGGAAGTTGCGGTAGTCGAAGCAGTTGTGCTTGTTGTGGTGGAAATTGTCGTTGTTGAAGCAGTTGTACTTGTAGTAGCGGAAGTCGCGGTTGTTGAAGCAGTCGTGCTTGTAGTAGCGGAAGTTGTCGTTGTTGAAGCAGTTGTACTTGTAGTAGCGGAAGTTGTCGTTGTCGAAGCAGTCGTGCTCGTTGTATCAGAAGTTGTAGTTCTCTCCGTTGTGGTGGTAGCTGCTGAAGTATTGTTCGTGAATTCTTTCAGTACAGTTTTCCCCTCGCGGACACACCACATATCGCCGCCGGTATTCATCAGTTCGGCAACAATGCCGTTCTGGAAATTCTCCTCTGCCTGTTGCATGCCCTCTGGTTCTTTGTAGTTGCTTCCCACAGCAGTGTAACCGCCTGCTGTGACTGTGTAGAAACAATTCTGCAATTGCGTTTCTGACATATCTCCCAGTCTGCCCACCAGCATGCCGGCAGAATCTTCGGAAGCAGCGTCTGTTTTTGCAACTGTTCCGATATGGTAGCAGTTTTGCAACGGTGCATCGCTTCGTCCGGCAAGACCGCCGACTGTGCCCTTTGCGGTAACTGTGCCGATGTGGTAGGCGTTTTGCACAACGGCTCCCGCTTGAAATTGCCCTGCCAGACCGCCGGCAAAGTCGCGGCTGGCAGTAATATCACCCTCACAAAACGAATCTGTGATCGTCCCGCTGCATAGAGCCGCAATTCCGCCGACAGTATTTTTCCCTTGGATATGTACGTTGGTCAGCCCCAGTTTCTGTACCGTTCCGGACAGCTTTGCAAACATGCCCAAGTTGCTGCCGCCGCTGCACTGCAAATTCGAAATGCAGTGATAATTGCCGTCAAAAGTGCCGGCATAGGAGCCAATCGGTGTCCAGGTTTCTCCTTCCAGCGAAATATCCGCCGTCAGCATTGCACAAATGTTGGGATCAGCCGCTGCCTTTTCCGCAAACTCCAGCAGTTCTGCGGCGGTTGAGAGCAAGTAAGGGTTGTCCGCCTTGCCGGTACCCTCCAGTTCCAGAGCCGCTGCCCGACTACTGCTGAAAACGGCACCGGTGCATGCTGTCAGCAGCAGCACCAGTGCCGTCAGGATACTATATGCCTTTTTTTGGAATGCGGTTTTCATGGTGGATTCTCCTTTTTTCGACACGATTCGACAAATTCCAGGGAAAGAAAAAGCAGAACACAGCTGCCCATGTTCTGCGAGTTTCCGGCAGAATTTTCCTGCTTTTATTATATTACGTCATTGAAAACGATGCAATATATTTGTAATGATTTCTCTGTTTTTGACAATGCAGGTTTGATTTAAAGCTGACTTTTTGTATATTTGTTGGAATTTTGGAAGAATTCGAAGGGGGAAATTCGCGGAAGACATGGAAAAATCACTTGGACAATAGCAGAATGTTCTACAAAACTGGAAATTTATGAAAAGGCATTTGACTTTTTTAAGTTGACATGCTATAATAAAAACAGACAATTTGCAACAAAAGAAAAACGGAGGAATGAAGATGAAGCTGTGGAAAAAAGTGCTTGCAGCTGTGACTGCCGGCGTGCTCTGTCTGGGTAGTGTTGGCGTGTCTGGGGTGCAGAACATGTTGGAGAGCGTGGAGACAGTATTCACCGCAAGTGCATATGTGATAAATTCTTATGACGGCACCTACGGGGACTTGTACTATAGCGTGACAGATACCGATGAAGTAAAGATTTCCGGCTGTAATGAAACTGTAGAATCAGTAGAAATTCCGGCAAGAATTGACGGAAAACGCGTAACAAGTATTGCAAAAAATGCTTTTTATGGGTGCAGTGATTTGACTGCGATTACTATACCGGATAGTGTGACAAGCTTTGAAGGAAATGCATTTTCAAATCTTGAGAATCTGACTGCAATCACCATACCAGACAGCGTAACAAGCATTGGTGAAAGTGCTTTTTCCGGCTGTACCAGTCTGACAAAGATCGCTATACCGAACAGTGTCACAGATATTGGCGGTTTTGTTTTTTCGAATTGTACCAACTTGGAAAGCATTACACTATCCGATCACTTGACCAGTGTTGGAGGATATACTTTTTCGGGCTGCACCAGTTTGTCTGCAATTACCATACCGGACAGCGTAACGAGCATTGGACAAGCTGCCTTTTCTGGTTGTACCAGTTTGACAGAGATCACGATTCCAAACAGTGTGACAAGCATGGAGGAAATCATTTTTTCAGATTGTACAAATTTGGCTGATGTTACCCTATCCAACAGTATGACAAGTATTGGAGAATATACTTTTTCTAACTGTACCAGTTTGGCGGAAATCACTATACCGGATAGCGTAACAAACATTGGACGTTATGCGTTTAAGGCATGCACAAAATTAGAAAAGATTACCATGCCAAACAGCCTGACCAGTATAGATGAGTATGCTTTTGTGGACTGTGCAGGTCTGACTGAAGTTGTGCTGCCGGACGGCATGACAAGTGTCGGAACTAGTGCCTTTTTGAATTGTACTGGACTGAAGAAAATCACAATACCGGATAGCGTTACTGCAATAGCAGGGTTGGCTTTTGAAAATTGCACTGGTCTGACTGCTGTAACTCTCCCGAGTGGCATGACTACAATTGCACATAACACCTTTGAAAACTGTACCAATTTGTCTGAAATTACGATACCAGACAGCGTGACTAGTATAGAGAACAAAGCTTTTTACGGCACTGCTTGGCTGGCAGCAAGACAGAAAGAAAATCCATTGGTAATTATCAATCATCTTTTGATTGACGGAAGTACTTGTGCTGGTGATGTTGTAATTCCTGAAGATGTTGTGACGATCAATATAGGTGCTTTCAACAATTGTACTGCCTTGACAAGTGTTGTCGTGCCGGATAGTGTGACAAGTATTCATGGCAATGCGTTCTATGGCTGTACCAATCTGACGACAATTATTCTGCCAGACAGCATAACCAATATCGGCATGCTTGCTTTTGGCGATTGCACACATTTGACCAAGATCACGATTCCAAATGGCATGACGAGCATTGATGCTATGACTTTTGACAATTGCGTTAGCCTGACTGAAATCATCATACCAGACAGTGTGACAAAAATCGATTATAACGTTTTTAAAAGCTGTAGCGATCTGACCATTTACGGCTATACCGGTTCATATGCGGAAACTTATGCGGCAGAAAAAGAGATTCCCTTTGTGTCCTTGAACAGTATTGTTACCACGACAACCACAGACACAACTACAGAAACTACCACTACTGCAAAACAAACTACCACCGAACAAACAACGACTACCACACCAGAACAAACCACAACCACTGCAAAGCAGACTGAAACTACCGTAACAAAGCAAACTACCGCAACTACGACAAAACAAAGCACAACCACCACGGCAGAGCAAACCACTGCCACTACTGCAAAACAAACCGAAACTACCACAGCAAAACAGACCACTGCAACTACCAACCAAACCACCACATCTTCCGCCCAAACCGAACCCACCGCCCTCTACGGCGACCTCAACCTCGACGGACGAGTGGACATCACCGATGCAGTCCTGCTGAACAAAGCCTGTGCTGGTGCGGTTATGCTGGACGATGCCACTAAGAAAAATGCCGACTGCAACGGCGACAGCGAAGTTGGCAGCGATGATGCCGTTGTGCTGATGCAATTTTTGGTGCATATCGTTGACAAATTGCCTTACCAAAACTGATTTCCTCTTATCGATAAGCCTCTTCCCTTGCGAAATGACAGATATTCGCAAGGGAGGAGGCTTTTTTCAAGGCATCTCCTCTCAAACATTCCCCGCGAACCCCACGATTCCTGTTGCTTTTTATGTCCTGTTGTCATTTATTCATCTTATACACAAAGCTGATATGAAGGTTTCAAAAAACATAACGATATTATTTCCACTTCACTAAACCATCATTTTCGGTGGCATGGTATAATAAGAGTAGAAAAAATGGGAAAAATCATAGCAATTTGATATACAACCAAAAATGTTGTTCCGTTGTGCACAGGGCACACGGCAAAAAATTGTGAAGAATGAAAGGGAACACTGCATAAAGCTTATGCGTAAGATGTGTATTCAGATTTTTCGGCAGATTACACAGAAATTCCGCAGGCAGACTGTATGTCTGGCAAGGGATTTCTGGGCAATATGACGGAAAATCTGTACGCAGATTGCGTGCAAAGCCGTCAGGCGGGCTTTATGCAGTGTTCCCTGAAAGGAAATGCCGCGGAGAAGGGCGTTTCCGTTTGAGATGACGCTTGAGGGGAGCGTAATAACATATGAAATTACAAAATCTGGAGAAGCCTTCTGCTGCCGTTTCGGATACGGTGGACGTGATTGCAGATTCCAACTACAGCAATGTTTCGGAAGCATATAATCATGCATTCCGTGCATGGCGGAACAAAGAAGATAACCCATATGCCTTTCGCTGCAAGAAACAGAAAAAAGAAGCGGTTTACATCGAGGGAAAAGGGTTTCATGAACCAGATCCGGCTGCGGAAGAACGGCGGTCGCTCATACAGATCACCATGGTGATCGGCATGGCGATATTTGCCTATCTGCTGATCGAAAACCTGCTGACAGCGATCCTGATGGGCATCGCTCAGATAGCCGGAATGGACGTAGGCTATTGCTACAGTGACGGCACTGTTTACGGCAACCAGACGGCGGTTCTGGTCATTCTGATGTGCAAGACGGTGCTGAAATTCATGGTGCCTGTGCTGATCCTCCGGTGCTGTTTCCGCATGCCGCGTCGTGTGGCGTATCACTGGAAGCTGGATTCACCGCGGGAGTTTCCGGCTGCTATTGCAGTGACACTGATCGTTTTTGCGGTCGCTAATGTGTGGCTGCTGTTTTCGCCGGTGAATTTTCTGAGCAGCAGTACACTGGGGGAAGCGTATTACACCGTTTCGTATATGCGGCGTTCTTACCAGATCGTTTATCTGGTTTTTGAAGTGCTGGCGATCAGCGTCTGCAAAGAACTGCTTCTGCATGGGGATATGCTTCATGTGCTGCGGCAGTTCGGGGACTGGGATGCGGTGATCCTGACAGCAGTTGTCGCAGTTTGTCTGTCCCATAGCTGCACCACGATATTGATGGAACTGACTTTTTCGCTGGTTTCCGGTGTCGCCGTTCTGCGGAGTGGTTCTGTGGTACCGGCTATATTCTGCCGGCTGCTGTACCATGTGATGCTGTTCGGGTTGTTTGCAATGGAGATCTGGCAGTCGTCGTTTTGGCAGTCGTATTGCCTGCTGTTTCTGTTTCTCGTGCTGATAGCGGGAATTCTGCTCTGCCTGCTGTCCATTCGTCCCACCCGTAAAAATCCCGCTCTGCTGACACAGAAGCATTACCTGACTCTGCGGGAACGGCTCTATACGGTGATGCATGTGGGACCGCTGAGCATTGTGCTGATCCTCTGTGTGATTCTGATGGTGATCGAGGTGATTTTTTGACGGAAACCGGATTTGTCCCCAAGGCACGGTACATGATGCGTGCTCTGGAACTGGCGGCACAGGCTGCGGCAATGGGCGAAGTTCCTGTGGGGGCAGTGGTGGTGCAGAAATCCACCGGACGGATCATCGGCGAAGGATATAACCGGCGGGAAGCAGACCGTTCGCCTCTTGCTCATGCAGAAATCATGGCGATCGATGCGGCGAGCCGGACACTGGGCGGCTGGCGGCTGCTGGACAGTGCTCTGTACGTGACGCTGGAACCTTGCCCCATGTGTGCGGGAGCGATTCTGCATGCACGTCTGGAACAGGTGGTCTATGGCACAGCCGACCCCAAGGGCGGGGCAGTGGATTCGGTGGAACAGCTGTTCACTCTGCCCTACAACTGGACACCGGAGGTACATGCCGGTTTATTGCAGGCGGAATGTGCCCAGATCCTGCGGGATTTTTTTCGGGATCTTCGTCTGAAAAAACAGGCGGAAAAGATTGCACGCAATGGAATATCCATGCTTTGAAGAAAGAAAAAAGACAGACCGTGGTCTGTCTTTTTTTGCTTTTGAGAGAGAATTCCCTAGGTGTTGCTTTCCATGAAAGTCAACCCAGCTGAATCCGGTACACACTTGCCATGCCGGTGATTTCCAGCCGCAGGTCTGCCTGTCCGGTATAGGGCTTCAGCGGGATCGTGTACAGCTGGAAATCGTCCATGCTGCGAGAAGGCAGGATCTCCACACTGCCCAGCTGCTGTTCTCCTGCATAGATGGCAACACCTGCCTGCGAACAAGGTGCTGCTGCCCACAGTTCTGCCTTGGTATAGCCGGCAAAATCTGCATCGGCAAAGGTAAACCCGCCGCCCCAGTCATTGGTGCAGCCGTACCAGTCGTTCTTTCGGTACGAGAATCGCAGAGTGATTTCTATGCCGTGCTTGCTGTCATAGTTCTTGATGCAGATAGAATGGGAGAGGTTTCGCGGTGGGATCACTTCACCGGAAACTGTGCATTCCAATTCTTGCCGAATGTCCGCGGAAGATGCCCCCGCAGAAAAGCGGTACTCGCCCTGTTCCACCAGCATTTTTTCCTGTGTCACGTCATAGTATTCCAAAGCGTACCACGGAACAAAAATTGTCACCGGCACCGCTGTATTTGCCGGCACTGGTACTCGCTGGAAGCCGCACAGCTGTCGGAGCGGACGCTTGACACGTGGGTGCAGTGCCCGATAGTAAAGCTGTACCACTTCATCCCCGTCCCGCTGAGAGGTATTTTCTACAGTCAGCCGGAACAGCATGCCCTCCGGCTTCTCCTCCGCAGTAAAATCACGGTAGACGAAACTGGAATAGGACAAACCATGCCCAAAGGGGAACAGCGGTTCAACTGTGTCATATAAATAAGTACGCTCTGCCGAAATGATGTCATATTCCATGATGTCCGGCAGATCTTGTGCGGAACGATACCATGTGATCGGACAGCGTGCCGCCGGATTGTTTTTCCCCAGCAGCGTATCCGCTACGGCGTTGCCCAGTTCCGGTCCGGCATGGGTGGTATAGAGGATCGCCGGCAGCAGTTCCATCGCCTCCCCCAGAGCATAGGGATAGCTGGAAACCACAGTCAGCACGGTGTTGGGATTGGCAGCCTGTACAGCACGCAGCAAGTTTTTCTGATGTGCCGGCAGTTCCAGATCGGGACGGTCATAGCACTCCCGTGCTACCTGCATGGGGTGGTTGCCCAGACAGAGAATGACCACGTCCGCCTGTTTCGCCAGAGCCGCCGCACGGGTGACGCCGTCCTCCACCGGCACCAGCCGGAACAGCCGGTCTGGTGTGGGCTTTCCGTGAGAAACTGCACGGAGCGTACCGTCCGGCTGCAGTGCGATGTCCATAGGACGATCATGCCAGCTGCCAAACCGCATGGCATCTCCATACGGCTCCGGTTTGAGCCATTCCCGAATGAACCACTCATAGGGCGTATCGCTGACTGCCTGATAGGTGCCGTTTTCGGTGACGTACTTGCCGTTGCAGCAGGCACGGAGATTCATGCTGCCAAAATCCCAGTCGTGAAGCAAAAAGGTTTCCCGTTCGCCGATCTGTTCTGCCGCCGCACGGAGCGTACCGTCCGCAGAAACGGTGCAGTACTTTCCGGTTTCCACAGACTGAAGGGCAACCACAGAATAACCGTCATCAAACAGCACATTTTCTGCCCCCAGCTGCTGCCGCAGTCCCTCCAAAATCGGTACGGCATAGGAAGAAACGCCGGTGTACCAGTCCCGATAGTTCTCGTTTCCCAGCGGCCCGATCACAGCGACTCTGGCATCAGGCTGCAATTGCAGCGGCAGGATCCCGCGGTTATGGAGCAGACACATCTGTTCCATGGCAGCACAGCGGTTCACTGCACGGTGCAGCAGCGTGTCCGTTTCCGCCGGCTTGGTGTTATAGGGACAGCTGTCCCCGTCAAATTCTCCCAGCCGGAACCGTCCGGAGAGAGAATTTCCCACAGCACGGTCAATGTCGGCTTCTGTCAGCAGCCCTCTGTCCAGTGCATCTCTGGCTGCTGCCGCCACCATGTCTGCTTCATCGGTCATCACATCATTGCCGTTTTTCAGGCAGGCGGCAAGAGCCTCTGCATGGGTGGCGTGAGAATGGTGTGCCAGCACATTCTGGGAAAAATCTGCTCCGTCTGTCACAATGAATTCCAGCCCCCACTGCTTTTTCACCAGCGTTTTCAGGTCGGGATTCATGCAGGCGGGAACGCCGTTTAGCTCATTATAAGCCGTCATCATAGAGCCTGTGCCGCCGCGGACGATAGAAGCTTCAAAGGCACGGTAATAGTATTCCCGCAGTGTTCGCGGGGTAACGTTGGAAGAACAGTTGATCCGTTCTTTTTCGTTGTTGTTGGCACAAAAGTGTTTCAGTGTAGGAATCACACGGCGGTATGTCGGGTGGTCACCGGCCATGCCCTGCGTATAGGCAGTGGTCATTTCTCCGATCAGAAACGGGTCTTCGCCGTAGCCCTCCTCTGTGCGTCCCCAGCGGGGATCACGTTCCGGATCGACTGTAGGTCCCCAGAGCATCAGGTGCCCCTTGGGGTCTTTCCGGTGATAATAGCGGGCTTCTTCGCCGGCAATTTCCCCCAGCTGTTCCATGAGGTTCGGATCAAAGGTAGAAGCCAGCCCGATCGGCTGCGGGAACACGGTAGACGGCTCTGTCTTTTCGCGGGAAACATAGCCCCGTGCCACTTCCTGACCCACATACCATTCTCCGATGCCCAGCCGTTCCACAGGCAGCTGATGGGTGGAGAGCAGGTGGATCTTTTCTTCTATAGTCAGACGGGAAAGCAGGTCTTTCACCCGTTCAATAATAGGCAGGCTGGTGTCACGGAAACGTTCCGGTTGATTTGGCATAGTAAATTCTCCTTTATCTGCGGCATTATCATGCAAATGATTGGTTTGATTATAGCATTGCCTGTGGGAAATGTCAAGGGGGGATCCGATTCTCGCAAATTTTCACCAGCAGGAATTCTCTCGTGCGGCAAGCCGTCTGAAAAAACAGGTCACCGGAATATGAAATGCTCCCCTTTTGTTAGACAATATGGTATAATAGAAATATACCAATT
>NZ_QSTT01000002.1:123643-372302 GCF_003438725.1 Ruminococcus sp. OM06-36AC | reverse complement strand
TTTGCATAGATTTTCTTTTGAATCTTTGTCTAACTTTTTGGGGTCAGTTCAAAGGGAAAACTTGCTCCGCCTTTTTAATTTGCGTATATCTAAGGAAATACGCTCATTTCTATCCACGTATCCGTGTGTTTCATTTTAAATATAATTTTTAAATCAAAGCAGCATAGAAACAGTATGCGTTTATGCAAATAAGTTATCCTTTAAAAAGTTATACAAGGTGACAGTTTATTTTGAAATATTATATCATGCAAAAGAATAAAAAGCAAATGCCCTGATTTCTTTTTCATTATTCAAAACACACAAAATCAAATAGAATTTCTGGAAAAATATATTGACATTGCACTTGAAGTGTGGTATGATATAAACAACGAAAGGGAACAGCGACAAGGAGCTGGCGAAAAGATCTAAGTTGAATGGTTCCCGAGCGATAAGTTTCCCAAGGTTTAAGGTTCATTCCTTTTGCGGAAACGATTTTACATCAAAAGGGAGGGCGAGATCCGATGGCAAGTGAAGAATCACAGTTGGATATGCTGTCAATGTCGGGTGAATCGCCGGTGATGCAGGATTAAG
The DNA here is from genome assembly GCF_003438725.1 of Ruminococcus sp. OM06-36AC. Taxonomy (NCBI): domain Bacteria; kingdom Bacillati; phylum Bacillota; class Clostridia; order Eubacteriales; family Oscillospiraceae; genus Ruminococcus; species Ruminococcus sp. OM06-36AC. The sequence goes on along the minus strand of NZ_QSTT01000002.1, from coordinate 371,732 downwards.
AACGTAGCGAGAAGTCAACTTCGATTGGCTGTGGGCACGTAAGAAATGATAAAAAAATCTGTAAGCTGGCTGCACCTGATGCATGACATTCGCAACTGTCTGCATGAAAAATCTGTTATTTGAATTGGCAGCATATATTTAATTTCGTGCGATGACGGCATGAAATCTCCGGCACATAGTTGCCTTTACATAGTATGCTGATCTCCCAAGTAACAATCTCAGGTGATTCCCATGAAGTAAAATGTTTTGATTTATCAGTCACTTCGAATGAAAAAGGTGATTCCCATGGAAAGAAAAGCTTTTCTTTGAAATAAAACAGAAAAGGTGAGTCCCATGGCTTGATATTGTACTTGCAAAGATCATAGGAAACGTGTTCTATCGGAAAGGACGTGTTTAATGTGTGGCTTTTAAAAAGACGATTTGTATGGTACGAAACAACGTGAGGAGTGAGTCCAATCGAAACTGATGCGAAAGAATGAAAGTTCTTTCATAAAATGAACCGAATAAAAATGTCCGGAATGGAGGTCTACCGTTCCGGATTTTTTGTACCCGCAAAAAGCCGGACGAAGATGCACATTCGTCCGGCTTTCTATGTTTGATAGTATTTTCCCTGCCAGTTATCTGTCTGCTTCAGATGACGAGCAATCGCGTTTCGCACTGCAAGTTTATCCCTGCTCCACAGCGGAGCCATCAATCTGTCAGAAGCACCGTCACCGGTCAGCCGTTCCACTACAGTTTCCGGCGGCAGCAGGCTTAACTGTGCCGCAGTAATCTGCACGTATTCCTGCATGGAAAGCGGCTGTAATTTTCCAGCTTTCCACAGTTGCTCCAAAGGTGTATCCCGAAGAATATGCAGCAAATGGATTTTAACAGCATCAGGGTGTAATCTGCCAATCCCACGGGCTGTTTCCAACATATCTGCATCTATTTCTAACGGCAGCCCGTTGATTAAATGCACACAGATTCGAATCTTTCTCTCCCGCAGTGCGGCAAACGCCTTTTGAAAAACCGCAAAAGAATACCCTCTGTGAAAAAAACGTGCCGTTTTTTCGTGAATAGTCTGCAATCCCAATTCAACAGTCAGATGCGTTTTGGCAGAAATATTTTCCAAAACAGAAAGGATCTCCTTAGATAGACAGTCCGGACGGGTACCAATTGCAATTCCGACTACATCAGACTGCTGCAATGCCTCTAAATAACAGCTTTCCAAGTAATGCAGATCCCCATATGTATTGGTGTGTGCCTGAAAATAAGCAATGATGCCTGCTTCAGGAATATGCTGCTGGATTCGCTGTCGTTCTTGTGCAAGTTGCTGTGTAACGGTGCCGCTATGGGTAAAATGCCCGCTGCCGCCGTCACAAAAGATACAGCCGCCGGTTCCGATAGTTCCGTCAATATTAGGGCAAGTGCAGCCAATGTCCAATACTGCTTTCTGTACTGGTCTGCCAAATGTCTGCTGATAATACGCCGATGCAGAAAAGTAGCGTTCTGCCATAAAATATACCTCCAAACAGAAGAAACCGGCAGGGAAAAGGAGAGGAGACCTGCCAGTTTCAGTTCAATTTATAGGAACGTACAGGAACGAAAATTTGTTTTGCAGGTGTATGCGTGCATCTGCTGCAAAACCAAACTTTGAAAATGAAGATGATGAAAAAGAGGTTACCCGTTTGAAACGGTGGAAAGGAGTGATAGATTCCTGTACGAGTATGGTTGGTCCGCTTCTTGCAAGAAACGGTAAGAATATCAGCGGAACTCTTGCACCGCACTTATGTACATGTGAAACAATTGCTTCAAATGACGATGGTAACAGTATACCAGTGGTTTGTGATTGCCTTGTGAAAAGTGGCTGGAAATTATCTGAAAATCCCCTTCTGCGATTTTCCTGAAATTTCGGAATGGAATTCCGAAGGGCAAATTCAGAAAAAGCCTTGCTTTTTGCAGAAAATTCGAAAAAAATTCTTGCAAAGAAAAGTGAGTTATGCTATAATAAAGTGTAATGACCTTTTTCAATGGAATACAGAAACGGAGATAGAGAATTATGGAATGTCGGGACAATCAGACAATGACAGCAGTGACAGAAGTCATGCGGCATCAGTTACAACCCTATCTATTTCAAGATCGGGACGTTGTGCGTGCACATGTGCATAGTTTTGGCTGTCAGCTGAATGTTTCAGACGGCGAACGAATTCGCGGCATGCTGATCGAACTGGGCTATACAATGACCGATTCCTATGAAGATGCAGATCTGATTCTGTTCAATACTTGTGCCGTGCGGGAGAGTGCGGAAGATCGGGTATACGGCATTCTCGGCAATGTAAAAAAGTACAAAAAGGCAAACCCGAATCTGATTCTGGTGCTTTGCGGCTGTATGGCATCGGAAGAACATACAGCAGAATTTGTCCGGACACATTACCCCTTTGTAGATATTGTTTTTGGCACTGCTTCTCTCAGCCGTTTTCCACAGTTGCTTCTGGAACATTTTCAGGGGAAAAAGTTTGCCTGTGATACCGGCGAATACGATGCCATGTATGAGGGAATCGTACCGTCACGGGAGCACCCGTTCAAAGCTTCTGTCCCCATTATGTTCGGCTGCAATAATTTTTGCACATACTGTATTGTACCGTATGTTCGCGGACGGGAACGCAGCCGTGATCCGGAACAGATTTTGAATGAAGTCAAACAACTGGTAGCAGACGGCTATAAAGAAATCATGCTGTTGGGACAGAATGTAAACTCCTACGGAAAAGATTTGGAGCAGCCGCTGACCTTTGCACAGCTACTTCGAAAAGTCAATGCAATTCCGGGAGAATTTGTAGTTCGGTTTATGTCGTCACACCCGAAAGATGCTACGCCGGAACTGCTGGACACAATTCTGGAATGTCCGAAGATCGGGCACCATTTGCATTTGCCGGTACAAAGCGGCAGCGATGATGTGCTCCGCCGCATGAATCGCCGCTACACCGTAGAAAAATATATGGAGAGTGTCAACTATCTTCGGCAAAGAGATCCGGATTTTTCCTTGACAACCGATTTGATCGTTGGATTTCCGGATGAATCCGAAGCAGACTTTCAAGGCACACTGGATTTGATCCGAAGTGTGCAGTATGATAACATCTATACATTTATTTATTCCAAACGCCGCGGCACCAAGGCTGCGGAAATGGAAGATCACACCACAGATGCTGAAAAGAAAAATCGTATGGAGCGTTTGCTTGCCTTGCAGCGGGACATCGCTTCTGAACACAACAAACGCTTCATTGGCAGAACACTGCGAGTACTGGTAGACGGGGAAAGCAAGCGGAAAGGCAGACTGGTCGGAAAGGACAGTGCGTTCATTATTGTGGAATTTTCCGGTGACCCCTCCCTGATCGGCACATTTCAGAATGTCAGAATTACAGAGGCCAGAAACTGGGCAGTACTTGGCGAACTGGTAGAGGAGGAACAGGCATGACAGAAGTAGAAGCTGCGGTAAGGCAATTGGGCAAAGCAATTCAGGCAGACCCGCGTTATCAGGCGTATTGGAAAGCCAAAACCGATAATGATGCAGATACAGAACTGCAGGAAAATATACAGGCATTTAATCTGAAAAAAATGTCCTATCAGCATGAAACTGAAAAGCTGGAGGAAAACCGGAATCCGGAAAAATTGGAAAAACTGGAACAGGAGATACAGGCACTTTATTTGCAGATCATGGAAAACCCGAACATGCAGGCTTTTGATACTGCCAAGCAGGCAATGAATATGATGATGCAGGAAGTGGATACCATTTTGTCCCTGTGTGCAAACGGAGAAGATCCGGATCGGTGTCACCCGGATCTGACCAATTGCACTGGCAACTGTTCTTCCTGCGGCGGCTGTCACTGAACACCTGTCGCGAAACAAGTTCTGAAATGATTATCGGAGGTGAATCCCATGAACTTAGCAGATGTCCCCAGAGAAAAACTTTCTCCTATGATGCAGCAGTATGCAGCGACCAAAGAAAAATACAGTGACTGTATCGTGTTTTTCCGATTGGGCGACTTTTATGAAATGTTTTTCGAAGATGCTATTCTGGTTTCCAGAGAGTTGGAACTGACACTGACCGGAAAAGAGTGCGGTCTGGAAGAACGGGCTCCCATGTGCGGCGTACCGTATCACAGTGTAGAACTCTATTTGAAACGTCTGGTGGATAAGGGATACAAGATCGCAATTTGCGAGCAGATGACAGATCCGGCATTGAGCAAAGGCTTGGTAGAACGTGATGTCATTCGTATTGTTACGCCGGGTACGTTGATCGAGAGCAGCATGCTGGAAGATGATTCCAATAACTATATCTGTACCCTGTATTACGGAAATGACGGTTCCTGTGCACTTTGCTTCGCAGACCTTTCCACCGGAGAAATGTCCCTGACAGTACCACAGGAAGCATTTGACCTCTCTGTCCGCATTATGGACGTGCTGTCCCGCTACATGCCGGCAGAACTGGTAATGAACAGTCAGGCACTCTCTTTGAAGTCCGTTATGGATTTTATCAAAGTTCGGCTGCAGTGTGCAGTTTCTCTGCGAGATGACATCTGCTTCAATCCGGTACAAAATCGGGAATTGGTATGCCAGCAATTCGGTGTTCCTTCCTTGGATTTGTTGGGCATGACAGAAGGCGGTGCTGATGTCAGTGCTGTCTGTGGTATGCTGGATTATATTCGGGAAACTCAGAAGCGAAACATCGCACGTTTTGTTTCCATTGAAGTTGCAGACAGTGCTTCAACAATGGGGCTGGACTTGAACGCCCGCCGCAATCTGGAGCTGACAGAAACCATTCGCAACAAGGAGCGAAAAGGTTCGCTGTTATGGCTGTTGGACGATGCCAGAACCGCTATGGGCAAACGGCTGTTGAAAACATGGTTGGAACAGCCGCTGGTTCAGCCCGTCAAGATCATGGCAAGACTGGACGCAGTAGATGCATTTGTCAAGAAAAGCCTTGTGCTAATGGAAGTCCGAGATCTGCTGGACAACGTCTATGATCTGGAACGTCTGATGACAAGAGTCATTTACCAGAAAGCCACTCCTCGGGATTTGAAGTCACTCTCCATGACTGCCCAGCAGCTGCCGGAACTGAAAGCACAGCTACGACAGCTGGCAGGGGATTCCCGCTTGCTGGCAACGCTGGAGCAACAAATTTCGCCGCTGGAACGAGTGTGTACATTAGTAGAAAATGCAATCGTAGATGATCCGCCAATCACTTTGAAAGACGGCGGCGTGATTCGGGACGGCTTCCATGAAGAACTGGATCGGCAACGCCACATTATGAACGGCGGCACACAGATTATCGATGAAATTCTTCAGCGGGAAAAAGAACGTACAGGCATCAAGGGTTTGAAAATTGGCTATAACCGTGTCTTTGGCTATTATCTGGAAGTTACTCGTTCTTATTATGATTTGATTCCCTCGGACTATATCCGAAAGCAAACACTGGCAAACAGCGAACGTTTCATCACAGAAGAACTGAAAAATGTAGAGAATGAAATTCTCGGAGCCAAAGACCGCGTACTGCGTCTGGAAGAAGGCATTTTCTCCGAAGTGCGGGATTGCCTGGCTGCCATGCTGAAAAAAGTTCAGGAAACAGCAGCGGCAGTTGCACAAGTTGACGTGCTGGCTTCATTTGCCAATGTGGCAATTGAGAACGACTACACAAAACCGGAAATCGCAGTAGACGGCAGCATTCAGATTACCGGCGGCAGACACCCTGTTGTGGAACGCATGCTGACAGAGGAAATGTTTGTGCCGAATGACACCTATCTGGATACCAAAGCACAGCGTATGCTGATGATCACCGGACCAAATATGGCAGGTAAATCTACATACATGCGTCAGGTGGCGTTGATTACGCTAATGGCTCAAATCGGTTCTTTCGTGCCGGCAGAGTATGCCAAAATTTCTGTCGTGGATAAGATCTTCACACGTATCGGAGCATCAGATGATCTGACAGCCGGACAGAGTACCTTTATGGTGGAAATGAAAGAGGTTTCAGACATTTTGAATTATGCCACCAAGAACAGTCTGGTAATTCTGGATGAAGTAGGCAGAGGCACTTCCACGTTGGACGGTGTCAGCATCGCACGTGCTGTAGCAGAGTACATCAGCAGCCGGAAAATCGGCTGTAAAACTTTGTTTGCCACCCATTACCATGAACTACTGGATTTGGAACAAGAAATCGACGGGGTAAAAAATTACAGCGTTGCTGTCAAGAAGCACGGCGATACCATTCGGTTTCTGCGAAAAATCGTTCCCGGCGGCGTTGATGACAGCTACGGCATTGCTGTTGCAAAACTCGCAGGGCTGCCGGATCAGGTCGTCAAACGTGCCAAGGAACTGCTGGCAGAAATGGAAGCACAGACAGCAATATCCGCCCCGAAGCAAACCGCACAGACTGGACAGATCAGTTTTGCAGCAATGCAGCAGGAACGGGCAATTGCCACCTTGCAAAAAACACATCTGGCAGAATTAAGCGATGCAGAATGCAGGGAACTACTGGCTGATCTCACATCGATGCTGTCCTAGTGTGTAAACACGCTTTAATAAAAGTGTTCACATGTCCGCGGTAAAATACCGCTTAGAAAGAAGGTGTTTGTCATGCCGCATATTACAGTTTTGCGGAAAGAAATTTCTGAATTGATTGCCGCCGGAGAAGTCATTGAGCGTCCGTCTTCTGTTATCAAAGAAGTGGTGGAAAATGCAATCGATGCCGGAGCAAAACACATCACAGTGGAAATTCAGCATGGCGGTACCACTTACATGCGAATCGTAGATGACGGCTGCGGCATGGCACCGGAGGAAGTACCTACTGCTTTTCTCCGTCACGCCACCAGTAAAATTGCAGAAAAAACCGATCTGGATCACATTTTCACATTAGGCTTTCGCGGTGAGGCTCTGGCTTCCATTGCAGCAGTGGCAAAAGTCACAGTATTGACGAAGCGAAAAGAGGATGATTTCGGCACCAGTTACAGCATTTCCGGCAGTACAGCAGGAGAATTGGAACAGACCGGTTGTCCGGACGGGACAACACTTTTGATCCGCGACCTGTTTTACAATGTTCCGGTTCGGAAAAAATTCATGAAACGAGATGTGACCGAAGCAAACGCAGTCAGCCAGATCGTTCAGAAAATCGCATTGTCACACCCAGAAATCGCATTTCGCATGATACGGGATAACCGAACGGAATTCCGTACCGACGGCAGCGGTGACTTGTACACTGCAATTTATGCCATTCTGGGAAAAGAGTTCGCTCATGACTTGATACCGGTTTCTTATGAGGACGGCATGAATCAGGTGACTGGTTTTGTGGGAAAGCCTTTGTACTCCCGTTCCAACCGAACGTTTCAGAATTTCTTTATCAACGGCAGATATGTTCGATCCAGACAGTGCAGCGTAGCTTTGGAAAACGCCTATCAGAATTTGATCATGGTCGGAAAGTTTCCCACCTGCGTGTTGATGCTGCAAGTTCCGCCGGAACAGGTAGATGTAAACATTCACCCTGCAAAAGCAGAAGTTCGTTTTTCCAATGAAAAAGCAGTCATGGACAGTTTATTCTTCGCAGTGAAAAATGCCCTGATGAAAAACGGCTTGATTTATGAGTTTCAAATGGATCATGTTCCACAGCGGGATTGGACTGCACAGCCAGAACCTCAACAGGAATTTGTGCAACCAGCATTGCCGCAGATCTCAGAGCCAGAACCAGAAGTGCTCCTTCCGCCGACAGAAAAGCCAGCAGCAGAACCGGCACCGAAAGAAACGACAAGGGAAACTGTTGCCCCACTGGTCAGCACCGCTTCAGCAACCATTGCAGTTCCGCCAATCGTTCTTCCGGAAACAAAATTTCATGATGAAGAACCGGAAGAAACAGCATATACAGAACAAACCGAAAGATCTCGACCTGTGGAGCCGGTTTCCATTCCAGAGTTGTCTGAAGGAAAGTATGAGTTTCTCAACAGTCGTTCCTTTGCAGAAAATCCTGTATCAGCAGCAAAAGAAACACTCCCAGCAGTGCCAGAACCCAAGGCTCAAGAGCATGTACAGATTCACGTGCTGGGAGAAATTTTTGAGAATTATATCATTGCAGAAGCTGCAGAAGAAGACAAACTGCTGATTTTTGATAAACATGCCGCACATGAGCGAGTGCTCTTTGAACAGCTTCGCTCCGGAGCATCAAAGCTGACCAGCCAGATGTTGCTTCGCCCCAGCGAAACTTTGCTTTCCATGGAAGAGTTTTCAGCGGTACAGGAAAATCTTCCAAAGTTAGCAGAAATGGGATTTGCCTTTGATTGCAGCAGTCCGCCGCAATTGCGGGCAACTGCCGTGCCGTCTTTCGTACTGCCACTGAATATTGATGAGGTCGTCACAGAGATCGCACATAACCTAGTACTAGGAAAACGCGATCCGCAGGTACACACTTTCAACGATACTCTGCACACCATTGCCTGCAAATCTGCCATTCGTTCCGGCGATCATTCCACCATACAAGAATTGCAGAAGCTGGCACAGCAAGTATGGGACGATGAAAATGTCCGGCACTGTCCGCACGGCAGACCGGTAATGTTTGTGATTCGAAAATACGATCTGGAAAAACAATTCCGGCGGAGGGTATAGGTCATGACAGATTCAGAAAAAATACCAGTACTTGCAGTGGTTGGTCCCACAGCGTCCGGAAAAACTTCACTTGGCGTGATGCTGGCAAAAGCGTATCATGGAGAAGTTGTTTCCGCAGATTCCATGCAGATCTATCAGGGACTGGATATTGCAACGGCAAAGCCCACACCGGAAGAGCAAGAGGGTGTGCCCCATCATCTGATCGGCTGTGTCCCTGTGAATGCCGCATTCAGCGTTGCAGACTATCTGGCGTTAGCAAAACCGACAATTGCAGAAATCTATCACCGAAAGCACCTGCCCGTCCTTGTCGGCGGAACTGGCCTTTACGTTTCATCATTGCTTTCCAACGTGCAGCTGGCTCCAACTACGCAGGACGCTGCACTGCGGCAAAAATTTCTGAAATACGCCAAAGAGCACGGCAACATTGCACTGCATGACCAGCTAAAAGCATTGGATCCGGAAGCCGCAGCAGAAATCCACCCTAATAATCTGGTGCGTGTGATACGTGCACTGGAGGTTTGTACGCTGACAGGAAAAACATTCACTGCGTGCAAAGCCGAAAGTCACCAGATCCCAAGTCCTTATCAATCCCTGATCATCGGCCTGACTTATGAACGGTCGGTGCTTTACGAACGAATCAATACACGGGTGGATCAAATGATAGAACAAGGCATGATCGAAGAAGCTTATCATGTGTATCAAAACGAAGCACTTCGGACTGCTTATCACGCAATTGGCTATAAGGAACTGATCCCATATTTTGAAAAAAAGATGCCATTGCAGGCGTGTATCGACAAAATCAAACAGGAAACTCGCAGATATGCCAAAAGGCAGTTGACATGGTTCCGCAAAAATGATCGAATTCAGTGGATTATTTTAGACAAATCTGACAAGAAACCAGAAATTATGGAAAAGTGTCAAAAAATTATAGCCAAGTCCGGAGAAATGTGCTATAATATAAATTGAGCATTTATATACAAAGAGAAAATGAATGCAAAACGCATTCGGTATTTTTCGCTCAAAGAAAAGGAGTCTAACAATGAACAACAAAAACATGAACCTTCAGGACGTATTCCTGAATCAAGCCCGAAAGGATCACATCGGCGTTACAATTTTTCTGACAAACGGTTTTCAATTTAAGGGCATTGTGAAAGGGTTTGACAGCTATATTGTCATTCTGGAATGTGACGGAAAACAAAACTTGGTATACAAACACGCCATTTCCACCATCATTCCCATACGTCCTGTTTCCATTTTAGAAAGTGATTCTGTAGAATGATGCAAAAGCATCTGGAAATCCGTTGGTTTTGTGAGGTGATCTGCATATGAATTCCAGCAATAAAATGAATAATGTGCTGTTAGTGCTTCTGTCGGCTTCTGTCATTGCTACATTTGGCACGATCATCTTTCACCTTGTGGACACTAGCTATGAAACAGAAACAGCCATGCGTGCCAAAGCAGATGAATCCAAATTCTTCGAGGGCGTCTATGTACGGGACGAAACAGTACTGACTTACAGCGACACTGGTGCAATCAGTTATCAAGTACCGGACGGAGGAAAAATTGCAGTCAATGATGTGATTGCCGAAATTTATCCGGACGAGAGCACCATTGAAAAAAAACAACAGGCAGAGGCATTACAGGAAAAGCTGAATGTTTTGGAACGTATCTCCAATCCCGGAACGCTGGAACAGGCACAGCCTGCGGATTTATCCCGCCAGATTTCTCAGTACTACGAAGAGATGATTCAGAATCGAAACGCTGGAAATCTCTCCGGCATGGCAGCCGCAGAACAACAGTTTATGGAATCCTGCAGCACATATCAGATCGTTGTCAGCAAGGGAACCGTTTCTTTTGCACAGCAAATTTCTGATTTGACTGCACAGATACAGACTTTGCAAAGCGAGGAAGCAACACCCATAGACACTATTACATCAGATAGTTCTGCCTATTTTGTTAGCCATGTGGATGGGTTGGAGTCTGTACTGACTGCGGAAAATCTGGCAAATATCACGCCGGAACAGATTCAGGATATTACTAAAAAAAGTAGCGAAAATAATCTCCAAACGAATCAAGATCAAAACACAGTGGGAAAATCCATTGCACAGTACGGCTGGTACATGCTTGGAATTATTGATAATCAGGATCAGAAATATCAGGTCGGTGATTCTGTCAAGATTCGTCTGATGACATCTTCCGCAACAGCAGATGCCACCATTCAGGAACTCCGAAATACCGGAGAAGACGGCAAGGTCATGGTGGTTTTATACAGCGATATGCTGACATCGGACTTTGTACAGAATCGAACTGAAAATGTCGAAATGATTCTTGGAGAATATGAGGGCATCAAGGTGCCGCGGAGTGCGATCCGTTTCAAAGACGTAGAAGAAACCGTCACCGATGAAGAAACCGGCGAAGAAAAAACACAGACCGTGAACAGCCGGGGCGTTTATGTGCAGGACGGTGAAAAAGTGGAATTCCGACGTCTGGATGTAGTTTACGAAGGCAAAGACTATGTGCTTTCTAAACTGAATGCAGGCGATGGTTATTTAATGCTTTATGATTCCATAATTGTAGAAGGGATTGATGCAAATGGAAACTAATTTTGCTTATATCGACGAAAACTACAAACGAATCGTCGATGCGATGGAGGAAGCAAAGGCAAAGTACCGTAAGCCGACAGACGAAATTACATTGATGGCGGTCACCAAAACGGTTGCCCCGGAAGCGGTAAATCATGCGATCAGCTGTGGTATCCACACCTTGGGTGAAAACCGCGTGCAGGAATATCTTTCTAAAAAAGATTTTTATGCAAAAGATGCAAAAGTTCATTTTATTGGACATTTACAAACCAATAAGGTAAAGTATATCATTGAGGACATGGAACTGATTCATTCGGTAGACAGCATCAAGCTGGCATCTGAAATTGACCGGCATGCAGCACGTGTCAATAAAGTGCAGGACATCTTGATTGAAGTTAATGTCGGCGGGGAGGAATCCAAAAGCGGCATTGCACCGGATCAATTAGAAGAATTGTTGTGGCAGGCAGGACAACTGTCCCACGTACATGTACGCGGGCTGATGACAATCCCGCCAGTAGAGGGTGATGAGAAATTTCTTTACAAAATGCAACAACTTTATCTTGACATTTCCTCCAAAAAAATGGATAATATAGATATGGAGATTTTGTCGATGGGAATGTCGGGGGATTTTGCCACCGCAATTCGCTATGGTTCGACACTTGTCCGGATCGGGACAGCCTTGTTCGGTGCAAGAAATTATCAGAAATAAAATGAAATCCGCTGATGCGGAGAATGGAGAGTATCATGAATTTTATAGACAATCTGAAAGACTTCTTTATGCCGGCTGATGATAATGAGCCGGAAACCCCGAGCATGACTCCGCCGGAACCAGAACAGGCTCCGCCGCAGAGCCACGCTGCACAGCCCTCTGGTTACAGCAATTCTAGTTACAGCAGAGGTGCGTCTTCTTACGAAGAACGAAAGGGCGGCAATGAACGCTATGCAACGATCAAGGCAACTGCACAGTTTCAGGTAGTGCTGGTACAGGCAACTTCCTATACTTCAGACTCCAAGAAGGTTGCAGATTATTTGATGCAGAATAAGACTGTTGTTCTGAATCTGGAAAAGATTGACGATGATGAAAAGCGTCGGATCATTGACTTTGTAGTTGGTGCAGCATATGCAACCCATGGTCGGATCAAGCCGGTAGCCAACCAGACTTTCCTGATTATTCCGCAGAATGTCGGTTTTGACGGCGACAGCCTCGTTGGCGAACTGCAGAGCAACGGTCTGGTAGGTTAACAAACAAAAATGGCAAGCCGAAACATGAAAATGACAGATGCGGTACAGCAACTAAAAGCACATTGGAACGATCTGGCAAACCGATGCGTGCGGGACAACCGTCCGTACTTTACGGATTTTTTACCGGCAGAAGATACCGCAATGGCAGAAGCGATTGCAAATACGGCAGGAGCAGTCTGTACAGCTTGGGGCGGAACAGAAAACACCACTCGTGTAATACTTTGTTTTGCTCCGGATTTCATTCCGGTTACACCGGAACAGTTCCCGATCCAGTGTCTGACGTTTTCTTATCGTGTTCCTAAGCCGCCAACGCATCGGGATTTTCTCGGAGCATGTATGGCATGCAATCTGGAACGAGATACGATCGGCGACATTTTGATCGATACGAAGATGGCACAAATGTTCGTCTGTGCCCATGTGGCTCCTGTGCTTTTACAGGAAGTTCATCAGATTGGACGAGTTGGTGTCAGCGTGACGGGAGATGATCCGGTCTGCCTGTCGGTGCAAATAGATTTCCTGCTGATACAAGGCACAATTGCATCTCTGCGGGCAGATGCAGTTGCCGCACTGGCAACGCGTCTAAGTCGAGAAAAGGCAGTGCAGTTGATTCGGCAAGGCCGGCTGACCTATCGTCATGCAACGATCGATACGCCTTCTGCTGCAATGCAGGTGGGTGATGTGTTTTCAATTCGTGGCTACGGAAAATTTCGTATTGCCGCGGTCGATGGCATCAGCCGAAAAGGAAGATACCATATCACAATTCAAAAATATCAGGGCTAATGTAGGATAGGCTGCATAGGCTCTTATGAGAGGAGATACCATAATGATTAGTGCAAGCGAAATCCATGAATTACGGTTTGAAAAAGCTGCTTTCGGCTATAAACAGGAAGACATTGATGAATTCCTGAATAAGCTGGAAGAAGAAGCTGCAATCGCCCAGCGAGAACTGGATGACAGCAACAACAAAATTCAGGTTCTGGCAGACAAGGTACGGGAATACATGCGTGATGAAGATGCATTGAAGGACGCACTCCTCGGTGCACAAAAGGAGGGTCACCGCATCATTTCCGAAGCCAACGCCAAGGCAGAAGAGATCATTGCACAGGCAAAAGAAAAAGCAGATGCAATGATGGACGAGGTAACTGTACAGCACGATGCCCTCATTGAAAAGAATGAGGCAGAGATCGAGGAGGAGCACAAGAAACTGGCAGCTGCAAAAAAGCAGGTCGCTGATTTCAAAAAAGCTCTCTTTGATATGTACAAGGAGCATCTGAACATGCTCTCTGCTATGCCGGAAGAAGATGACACTACCTTTGGTATGACAGAAGAAAATGCGACAGAACCGGCACAGCCGAAGCCGGCAGCAGCCGCTGCACCAGCTGCAAGCGATCCGTTTGATGCGGAACCGTTTTCTGCAAAAGCAATTCAGGGAGCATATGACTCCAGATTCGGCGACTTGCAGGATAAAGACTAATTTCAGGGAAAGGAGCGGCTTTTGCCACAGCAATACGCTGAAAAGGAGAAAAAGCCGGATCAAGCTATGTCACAGGATTACAATAAGACCTTAAATTTGCCTAAAACAGATTTTCCGATGCGTGGAAACCTGCCGAAGCGGGAACCTGACACTTTACAAAAGTGGGAAGACGAGGATCTGTATGAACAGATGATCGCCAAAAATGAAGGGAAGCCGAAGTACATTCTTCACGACGGCCCTCCGTATGCCAATGGTGAAATTCATCTGGGTACTGCTTTGAATAAGACACTGAAAGATTTCATTGTCAAGTATAAAAATATGAGTGGCTTCTGTGCACCGTATGTGCCGGGCTGGGATACACATGGTCTGCCGATCGAACTGAAAGCAATGAAGTCTATCGGCGTAGAAAATGGTGCCATTCCGCCGGTAGAACTGCGAAAGCACTGCAAAGACTTCGCCATGATGCATGTCAAGAATCAGATGGCACAGTTCAAGCGTCTGGGCAGTCTGGGACATTACTGTGATCCGTACCTGACACTGAAGCCGGAATATGAAGCACGTCAGGTCGAAGTATTCGGTGAAATGGCAAAACGCGGTTACATGTACAAGGGATTGAAGCCGGTTTACTGGTGCCCTGACTGCAACACTGCACTGGCAGAAGCTGAAATCGAATACGAAAACGATCCTTGTTATTCTATCTATGTGAAATTTCAGGTGACTGACGACAAGGGTCTGTTTACAAAGCTGGGAATTGCTAAGGAACAGGTTTACTTTGTTATCTGGACAACCACAACATGGACCATTCCGGGCAACCTTGCAATTTGTGTGGGACCGTCTTATGACTACACACTGGTCAAGGTTGGCGAGGAATACTACTGCATGGCTGCGGAACTGGTTTCTGCAACAATGAAAGCAGCTGGTATTACCGAATACGAAATGGTCGGCAGCTTCACTGGTGCAGAACTGGAACATATCAAAACTAAGCACCCGTTGTATGACCGTCTTTCTCCGGTAATTGTCGGTGATCATGTAACATTGGAAAGCGGTACTGGCTGTGTTCATACTGCACCGGGCTATGGTGTAGAAGACTTTGAAGTCTGCAAGAACTATGACGACATTGGTATTCTGGTCTGCGTAGACGACAAGGGACGCCAGACCAAGGAAGCCGGCGAGTTTGAAGGCATGGACACCGATGCGGCAAACCGTGCAATTGCTGCGAAGCTGACAGAAGTTGGTGCAATGCTGGCAACAGAAAAAATTGTCCACCAGTATCCGCACTGCTGGAGATGCCACAAGCCGATCATTTACCGTGCAACAGAACAGTGGTTCTGCTCTGTTAACGGCTTTAAGGACGAAGCAATCAAAGCAATTGAAAATGTCAAGTGGATTCCTGCATGGGGAGAAGAACGCATCAAAGGCATGGTTCGTGACCGCAGCGACTGGTGTATCTCCCGTCAGCGTACTTGGGGCGTGCCGATTCCGATCATCTATTGCAAGGACTGCAAAAAGCCGATTGTCAATGATACCACTATTCGCGACATTGCAGAATTGTTCCGCAAAGAGGGAGCAGATGCATGGTGGACAAAGGATCTTTCAGAGTTTCTTTCTCCGGAAGTACAGTGCGAATGCGGCTGTAAGGAATTCACCAAGGAATATGACATCATGGATGTATGGTTCGACAGTGGTGTTTCTCACAGTGCTGTCATGGAACAGTATGACTGCTTGCAGTGGCCGGCTGATCTGTATCTGGAAGGTGCAGACCAGTACCGTGGTTGGTTCCAGTCTTCTCTGCTGACTTCTGTCGTTTATAAGGGCAGTGCACCGTATAAGGCTGTCTGCACACACGGCTGGGTCGTTGACGGCGAAGGCAGAAAGATGTCGAAATCTTTGGGCAACGGCATTATGCCGGAAGAAATTGTCAAGAAATACGGTGCAGACATTCTTCGTCTGTGGGTAGCTTCTTCCGATTATCACTCTGACATTCGTATTTCAGAGGGCATTCTGGGACAGTTGTCCGATGCCTATAAGAAGATCCGGAACACTGCCCGTTACATTCTGGGTAACTTGGGCAATGGTGACGGATTCCATCCGGATCGCGACAGCGTATCCGACGATCAGTTGCTGGAACTGGATCGCTGGGCACTGATGCGTCTGGATAACGTAATCCAAAAAGCACATGAGGGCTATGAAGCATTTGATTTCCACATCGTATTCCACGCAATCCATAACTACTGCACCACTGATTTGTCCAATTTCTATCTGGACATCATCAAGGATCGTCTGTACTGCGAACCGGAAAATTCCGTGGCTCGTCGTGCAGCACAGACCACGATTTATCGGATTTTGAGTGCACTGACTCGTCTGATCGCACCAATTCTCTCCTTTACCGCAGAAGAAATCTGGTCTTATCTGCCGCATGCTGCAAGCGATGATGCCAAGAGTGTATTCCTGAACGAAATGCCCAAGGCAAGCGGATTGACAGAAGATGCAGACTTTATGGCAAAGTGGGATCTGATCTATCAGACTCGTATGGAAGCTAATAAGGTTCTGGAAGAAAAGAGAAATGAAAAGCTGATCGGTAAATCACTGGAAGCCAAGGTGACAATCGCTGTTGCAGATGATGCTCAGTATACAGTATTGTCAAAAGCTGCTGACATTCTGGCAAAGGTGCTGATCGTATCTGTTGTTTCTGTTGTAAAGGCAGAATCCGGAGAAACCATCTATACAGTAGAACGTGCCGCCGGTGAAAAGTGCGAACGCTGCTGGATGTATCTGGACAGTGTTGGCAAGAATGCTGCACACCCGACACTCTGTGCACGTTGTGCTTCTGTTGTAGATCAGCTGTAATCGGGAAAGGATATATTTGTGCTGATTGCAGCCTTAATCGGAATTATCTTGCTGACCGCAGCAGATCAACTGATCAAGTACTGGGTCGTTCAGGATTTGAAACCAGTCGGAAGTGTACCGTTTCTGCACATTGGCGATCATAAAATTCTAGATTTGACTTATCTGGAAAATAACGGAGCTGTTTTCAGTAGTTTTGCCGGCATGCGTTGGCTGCTAGTG
Source organism: Ruminococcus sp. OM06-36AC (assembly GCF_003438725.1). Lineage (NCBI taxonomy): Bacteria > Bacillati > Bacillota > Clostridia > Eubacteriales > Oscillospiraceae > Ruminococcus > Ruminococcus sp. OM06-36AC. The sequence continues at coordinate 354,746 of NZ_QSTT01000002.1, read as the reverse complement.
GGAACAACGGTGATTCTGATGGCGTTTTGTGCTTACTGGCTGGTACGTCATGGAAAAAAATCCAAGCTGCTGACAGTCAGCTTGACCTTGATTCTAAGCGGCGGTCTGGGCAATTTAATTGACCGACTGTTTCGCGGTGGTCTGGTGGTAGACTATCTGGAAGTGAAGCTGTTTCACTTTGCCGTGTTTAATTTTGCAGATTGCTGCGTGGTAATTGGTGTTGTTTTGTTTGCAATTTACTTTTTGTTTGTGGAACCAAAACTCAATTCCAAAGCCAAGGCAACAGCTGAGGGAGAACAGAAAAATGCCTGAAACTTTGTCTTTTTGTGTGCCTGCGGAAGCGGACGGAGAACGTCTGGACAAATGGCTTTCCGGACAGGAGAGTCTTGCGATGACGCGTTCCGCCCTGCAAGTCCGTATGGAACACGGTGATGTGACAGTAAATGGCAAAAAAGTTCCGAAAAATTATCGGCAAAAAGCAGGGGATCAAGTTTTGGTGCAGCTTCCGGAACCAGAGCCGCTGGAATTGCAGCCGGAGAATATCCCGCTGGATATTGTCTATGAAGATGATGACTTACTTGTGGTGAACAAACCCAAGGGCATGGTTGTACATCCGGCTCCCGGACACGCGACAGGAACGCTGGTACATGCACTATTGTATCATTGCGGAGATCGGCTTTCCAGCATCAATGGTATAATTCGCCCCGGAATCGTGCACCGTATCGATCGTTTTACAAGCGGCTTGCTAATGGTGGCAAAAAATGATATGGCACATCAGTCGTTATCGGCACAAATTGCTGCCCATTCATTTACAAGAGAATATCAGGCGGTGGCAATGGGACATTTTCGCGAAGCAGAAGGGACGATTTCTGCTCCGATCGGACGACATCCGGTAGACCGCAAAAAAATGTGTGTCACAGAAAAAAATTCCAAACCTGCTACAACGCACTATACTGTGATTGCAGAATATCCCCGTGCCACGCATTTACGGTTGCGATTGGAAACCGGACGCACACACCAGATTCGAGTACATTTAGCGTATCTGGGTCACCCGATTCTGGGTGATGATGTCTATGGAAAAGCATTTCCCGGAATCGAAGGGCAGTGTCTTCATGCTGCCAAAATCGGATTTATTCATCCGTCTACAGGGCAGTATCTGGAGTTTGAAAGTCCTTTGCCGGAATATTTTGAAAAGGTACTTCGAAAACTGAAATCCTGAAAGGGTGATTTTGATGCAGTCTTTGGAAAATACCATGCTTATTACGGATCTGGACGGTACATTGCTGCCAGCCAGCAAAGAGATTTCTGTGGCAGATGCAGCAGCAATTTCCCAGTTCCGTGCAAAAGGCGGCAAATTCGCAATTGCAACTGGAAGAACGCTGCAGGCGGCTCAACGATATTTGAAAAAGCTGCAGCCCAATATTCCTGTGATATTGTTCAACGGAGCAGCCATTTATGATCCAGTAGCAGAAAAGTGGCTTTACACAGAAGAATTGCCGCCAGAAGCCGCAGCGATCACCCGACAAGTGTTAGAAGCATTTCCGGACGTTTCGGCGGAGATTCTCCGCACAGACGGCACCTATGTTTCCAGAATGACACCTTATGAAAAGGAGCATCTGGAGATCTGTCAGGTGGAACCCATTCTGGCAATGCCGGAGGAAATTCCGCATGGTTGGCTGAAAGTGCTGTTTGCAATTGCACCCGAACGAATGCCTGATTTGATTGCCTATTTTCAAGAACAAAACTGGACGTGTGCAGATTTTGTACAGTCTGAAGCACGTTTTTATGAAATGCTGCCGAAAGGCGTTACCAAAGGAAGTGCCCTTCGGCGGTATCGCACCATATGCGGTGCGGAAAGCTGGCATATTGTGGCGGCAGGGGATTTTGACAACGATCTGGATATGCTTCGCGTAGCAGACACCAGTGCCTGTCCGTCTAATGCACAGCCCTGCATTAAAGAAATTACCAATATACAGTTGATGCATTCCTGTGAAGAAAACGCGATTGCAGAATTGATTTATCGTCTTTCAAAATCATTGGAGGTTCATAACATGGATGAAATGACCAAGAAAAAATTGCAGGCAACTGCCTGCCGTATTCGTATGGGTGTTATTGAAGGCACCTATCACGCAAAGTCCGGTCACCCGGGCGGCTCTCTCTCGATTTGTGATACACTGACTTATCTGTACTTTGCAAAGATGCACGTTGACCCGAAGAATCCGGAAATGGCAGACCGTGATCGTCTGGTGCTTTCCAAAGGACACTGTGCACCGGCTTTATATTCTACACTGGCAGAGCGTGGATTTTTCCCGAAAGAAGAACTGCAATCTCTGCGTCATATCGGTGCACTTTTGCAGGGGCACCCGTGTATTCATATTCCGGGCGTAGATATGTCCAGCGGTTCTCTGGGACAGGGCATTTCCGCAGCCTGCGGCATGGCACTGGCAGGAAAAATGGACAATGCTGCCTATAAGGTTTACACCATTCTGGGTGATGGCGAAATCGAAGAAGGGCAGGTTTGGGAAGCTGCAATGTTCGCAAACCAATATCATCTGGACAATCTGGTAGCAATTGTAGACAACAACGGTTTGCAAATCGACGGCAAGCTTTCCGAAGTTTGCTCGCCGGAGCCGATTCCGGAAAAGTTTGAAGCGTTCGGCTGGCATGTCATTCGTATGGACGCACACAATTTCGATGCAATTGATGCTGCAATGCAGGAAGCTGAAACAATCGTAGGCAAGCCGGTTGCGATCATTCAGAAAAGTGTCAAGGGCAAGGGCGTGTCCTTTATGGAAAATCAAGTTGGCTGGCACGGCAAAGCACCGAATCAGGCAGAGTATGAACAGGCAATGGCTGAACTGACAGCCCAGCTGAAGGAACTGGAGGGTTAAACGATGGCAGAATTGCAAAAAAAAGCAACAAGAGAAAGCTATGGTGAGGCACTTCGTGATCTCGCTGACAAATATCCGGAACTGGTCGTACTGGACGCCGATCTGGCTGCTGCCACAAAAACAGGCATTTTTAAGAAAGCTTATCCGGAGCGTTTCTTCGACTGCGGTATTGCAGAAGCAAACATGATGGGCGTTGCTGCCGGACTTTCCACAGCAGGAAAGATCCCGTTTGCCAGCACATTTGCCATGTTTGCTGCCGGCAGAGCATTCGAAATCGTGCGGAACTCTATCGGTTATCCGCATCTGAACGTAAAAATCGGTGCAACTCATGCTGGTATTTCCGTTGGTGAAGACGGTGCCACACATCAGTGCAACGAAGATATTGCACTGATGCGAACCATTCCGGGTATGACAATTTTGAATCCGGCAGACGATGTAGAAGCAAAAGCTGCTGTAGAAGCTGCCATTCAGTATGATGGTCCGGTTTACTTGCGATTTGGCAGACTGGCAACTCCGATCTTCAACGATGCTGCAACTTATAAATTCAAAATTGGTAAAGGCATTACACTGCGGGAAGGCACAGATGTAACTTTGGTTGCTACCGGTCTGATGGTATGGGAATCCATGAAGGCAGCAGAACTGCTGGAAGCCGAAGGAATCCACGCTCGTGTACTGAATATTCACACCATTAAGCCGCTGGACACTGAACTGATCTGTAAGGCTGCTTCAGAAACTGGTCTGCTGGTAACTGTAGAGGAACACAGTATTATCGGTGGTCTGGGCGGTGCTGTTGCAGAAGCAGTTACTGCATGCTGTCCGGTTCCGGTTGTTCGCATTGGCGTGAACGATGAGTTCGGTCATTCTGGTCCGGCTGTAGAGCTGCTGAAGGAATTTGGTCTGTGTGCAGAAAACATTGCCGCAGTTGCCAAAAAGGCAGTTACCGAAAAGAAGTAGTTTTTTCATAAGTACACATAGGATACAAAAGCAGGCGTTTCTATTTTTGTGAAAACACCTGCTTTTTTATTAGACAGATGATGATTGAAGGGAGGACAGAAATGCAAAGTAAACTGCAGACAATTGAAAAATTGTTCCTCTATTTTCTCATGGCAGCAATTATTGGCTGGTGCTATGAAGTGTTTTTAGAAGTTGTTGTCTATCGTTGGGGATTTCAAAACCGAGGCGTACTGTTTGGTCCGTATTGTCCGGTATATGGAGTCGGCATGCTGGCATTTTTGCTCTGCTTTGGAAAATTTGCAAAAATGCAACTATCATGGCGTGTACGTTGGGCAAGACCGATTCTGATTTTTCTGGGTTGTGGGGCAGTTGCCACATTGATCGAATTGGCGGTCAGCTATCTGTTGGAATGGACAACTGGAAGCTGGCCATGGCAAACCTATGCAGACTATGCAATCAATTTTCAGGCAAGAGTTGCTCTTTCCCCGTCTGTTCGTTTTGGCATCGGCGGCGTTCTGTTTTTGTATTTGCTTCGCCCGCTGTTTGCCAAAATTACCGGACTGATGTCGGAAAAGGTATTGCACGTAGTGAGCATCACAGCAGCAGTTATAATGGGACTGGATTTGATTTGTACCGTCCTTTTCAAATTGTTTTTGTGAAAGAATTCGCAGAATCTTGCATATCCTGTTGCAGAGGTGATGCACTGTGGTGTGTACGCTGGAAGAACTGCGTTGCAAAGATGTCATTAATATTGTAAATGGTGAAAACCTTGGCCGTGTCGATGATCTCCAAATGGACGCGAATTCTGCAACTGTCACAGCATTGATTTTGTATGGCAGACCACGCTTTTTCGGAATTCTGGGGCCGCGTGACAATTGCATCATCGATTTTCGGCAAATCCGATTGGTTGGAAAAGATGCTATTTTGGTGGAGTTAGGGAATCCCAGCAATTGTACAACTTGTATAAATGCAGACTTAAATCAACAAAAATATTCTACATAGAAATACTTGACCAATTGGCTCGGTTTTTGGTATAATAATAAGGCAGTTCACACGTCTGCTTTGGTTTTCACGGGTGCTTTGCAGAAATGCAGAGTTGTGCAGCCGAAAAAGCAGGCGGAGGAAGCAAAACCATTTTATTTAGGAGGACTACACAATGGGCGTAGTATCTATGAAGCAGCTCTTGGAAGCTGGCGTACACTTTGGTCATCAGACCAGAAGATGGAACCCGAAAATGGCTCCGTACATTTTCACTGAACGTAACGGCATCTACATCATCGATTTGCAGAAGACCGTAAGAAAGCTGGATGAAGCTTACATGTTCATCCGCGATCTGTCTGCACAGGGCGAGTCTGTACTGTTCGTTGGTACCAAGAAGCAGGCTGGCGATTCCATTAAGGAAGAAGCTACCCGTGCTGGTGCTTACTATGTAAATGCACGTTGGCTGGGCGGTATGATGACAAACTTCTCTACCATTCAGAGAAGAATCAAGCGTCTGGAACAGCTTCACGAAATGGAAACAGACGGTACATTTGATCTGTTGCCGAAGAAGGAAGTTGGTAAGCTGCAGCTGGAAATTGAAAAGCTGGAGAAATTCCTGGGCGGTATCAAGGAAATGAAGAAGCTGCCGGGTGCACTGTTTATCGTTGACCCGCGTAAGGAACGCATTGCAGTTGCAGAAGCTAAGAAGCTGAACATTCCGATCGTAGCTATCGTTGATACCAACTGTGATCCGGACGAAATCGATTATGTTATCCCGGGTAACGACGATGCAATCCGTGCTGTAAAGCTGATTGCCGGCGTTATGGCTGATGCAATTATCGAAGGTCGTCAGGGTGCTGATGCTGCCGCTGCGGAAGCTGCTGAAGCAAAGGCTGCTGAAGAAGACGCTGAATAAGCAGAAGCGAAACTGAAATATCTGTTAGATCAAAAACCCGAATATGCTTGACATGAGCAGTCTATTCGGGTTTTTTGAGGAAATCGTTTGAAATAAGAATTAGGAGGAAGATCCAATGGCTAATTTTACTGCAAAAGATGTCAACGAACTGCGGAAGTCTACCGGTGTTGGTATGATGGACTGCAAGAAGGCTTTGACAGAAGCTGACGGTGATGTAGAAAAGGCAATTGAACTGCTGCGTGAAAAGGGACTGGCTACACAGGCAAAGAAGGCTGGTCGTGTTGCTGCAGAAGGTATGGTAGTTGCAAAGGTAAATGCAGACAATTCTGTAGGCTGTGTTGTTGAAGTAAACTCTGAAACTGACTTTGTTGCAAATACCGATGAATTCAAGGCATTTGTAAATCAGGTTGCTGATACCATTATTGAAAAGAATCCGGCTGACGTAGAAGCTCTGAAGGCAACTACTGTTTCCGGCGGCACAATGACTGTTGATGAAGCACTGCAGGAACTGTTCCTGAAGATTCGTGAAAATCTGCAGATTCGCCGCTTCGTTCGCATGGAAGGTATTCTGGTACCGTATATCCACGGCGGCGGCAAGATTGGCGTTATGGTTCGTGCAGAATCTCCGGCTGGTGCAATTCCGGAAATTCTGGCAGCTGCAAAGGACTGTGCACTGCAGGTTGCAGCAATGAATCCGCCGTATCTGAAGCGTGAAGATGTTCCGGCAGCTGTTCTGGACGAAGAAAAGAAGATCATTTTGGCTCAGATGGCAGAAGATCCGAAGATGGCAAATAAGCCGGAACAGGTAAAGGAAAAGATTGCAGCTGGTAAGGTTGGCAAGTACTACGGTGAAAACTGCCTGCTGGAACAGGCCTTCGTAAAGGAAAACAAGGAAACTGTTCAGAGCTATGTAGATGGCGTTGCAAAGGCTGCAGGCACTACAATCGCAATCACCGATTTCGTTCGTTTTGAACGCGGCGAGGGCATCGAAAAGAAGGCTGACAACTTTGCAGAAGAAATTGCCAGCATGATCAAGTAAGAATATTTTTTCACAAGGCGATTATGCCGAAAAAAGGGAGCATGGCAATTGTCATGCTCTTTTTTTATTTTTTTGCAGAAATCACTTTACTTTTCCCGAAAAATAGTGTAAAATAAACATATAGATTGTCCTCCAGAATGGAAGGCATTTTGTCGGATTCCAAATAAGGTCTGAAAATCGAGAAACAAACGAAAGGAATTTAGAAACATGGAACCTAAGTATCATCGAGTTCTTCTGAAATTAAGCGGTGAAGCTCTTGCTGGTCCGAAAAAAACCGGATTGGACACTGCAACGATGCTCCCAATTTGTAAGAGCATTCAAAAGTGCGTGAATGCTGGCGTGCAAATGGGGATCGTAGTCGGCGGCGGCAACTTCTGGCGTGGACGTTCCAGTGAAAATATGGATCGTACCAGAGCAGACCACATTGGTATGCTGGCAACTACTATGAATGCATTGGCAGTTGCAGATATGCTGGAATCGCTGGGATTGGAAGTTCGCGTGCAGACTGCAATCAGCATGCAGCAGATCGCAGAACCATATATTCGCAATCGTGCTATTTCGCACCTGAAAAAGGGCAGAGTTGTAATTTTCGGCTGCGGTACTGGAAGCCCGTTCTTCTCCACAGATACTGCTGCAACTCTGCGTGCGGTGGAAATTGAAGCAGATATTCTGCTGAAAGCAACAATGGTAGACGGCGTTTATGACAAGGATCCGCACAAGTACGATGATGCGGTACGCTACTCCCGTCTGACATTCAGCGATGTCCTTGGCAGTGCACTGCAGGTTATGGACAGCACCGCTGCATCTATGTGCCGTGATAACAAAATGCCGATGCTGGTATTTGATCTGAATCGACCGGAAAATATCTACGATGCAGTGATGGGCGAAGATATAGGTACCGTTGTGTCCGAAGTAGACCCGATTGCCACAGAAGTATAAAAACAATTTTGTTTGCATAAAATGAATTGAAAGGAGCCCCGTTAATCGGGGAAGTACTATGAAAGAATTGATGAAAGAAACCGAAGAAAAAATGAAAAAGTCTAATGCCAGACTGGCACATGAATTTACAACCATTCGTGCTGGTCGTGCAAATCCGGCTGTTCTGGATAAGGTACAGGTAGACTATTATGGTGTGCCGACTCCGATTCAGCAAATGGCTGCCGTATCTGTTTCCGAGGCTCGAATTCTGGTAATTCAGCCGTGGGACGTCACTTCTCTGAAGGCAATTGAAAAGGCTATTCTGTCTTCTGATGTAGGAATCACACCGACCAACGACGGCAAAGTTCTGCGTCTGGTATTTCCGCAGCTGACAGAAGACCGCCGTAAGGAACTGTGCAAAGACATTAAGAAATTGGGCGAAGAAACCAAGGTTGCTGTCCGGAATGTTCGTCGTGAAGCAATTGAAAAGCTGAAAGCAAAGAAAAAGGCTTCTGAACTGACAGAGGACGAGGTCAAGGACGGCGAAAAGCAGGTTCAGGATCTGACAGATAAGTATGTTGCAGAAATCGACAAAATGGTAACTGCAAAGGATCAGGAGATCATGAGCATCTGATTGCATTGACTCGAAAACCTGCAGCAGAATAGGAGATGAACGATATGGCTCTGCCATTTTTCAACAAAAAAAATGCACCAAAAGACGAAACAGGAACAATTGTTCTTCCGGAACAGCTGCCGCAGCATGTCGGCTTCATCATGGACGGAAACGGACGGTGGGCAACTAAACGTGGTATGCCACGAAAGTTTGGACATCGGGAAGGAGCAAAAAATTTCAAAGACCTGTCCCTGTATTGTCGGGATATTGGTCTGCGAAATGCATCTTTTTATGTTTTCTCAACAGAAAACTGGAAACGTCCACAAGATGAAGTAAATGCAATTATGGATTTGTTCTGGGATTATCTCTGTGAAGCAGATCAGTATCTGGAAAGACGCGTTCGTATGATTTTTGTCGGTGACCGAAGCCGTTTGCAGGATCGATTGCAAAAGCGTATGGAAGAACTGGAACATGATTCCAGAGATTTCGAAAAGATGAATCTGATTCTTGCAATCAATTACGGCGGACGAGATGAAATCAAACATGCTGCACAGGAGATTGCCAAAGAAGTACAGGCAGGAAAACTTGCACCGGAAGCAATCACAGAACAAACCATTTCTGAGCATCTGTATACCGCGGGGCTTCCGGATGTGGATCTGTTGATTCGCCCCAGCGGAGAACTGCGGTTGTCCAACTATCTCATCTGGCAATGTGCATATGCAGAATATTACTTTACAAATGTTTTGTGGCCGGACTTCAACCGCAACGAATTGAATAAGGCTTTAGCAGACTATGCACAGCGTGGCAGACGATTTGGAGGAATTTGACGATGAAAGTTCGGATTATCTCTGGCGTAGTTGGCGGCATTCTGGCAATCCTGATTTTGATTCTGCATAAGACGTTCGTATTTCCATTGGCAATTGCGGCTTTGATTTGCATTGCACTATTTGAACTGTTTCGTGCAGGGAAGTGCCTGCATTGCCGGATTTCTATCGGTGCCGGGTTTCTGTATGGTGCTGCACTGCCGTTCTTACAGTATTACGGAAACACTTCTGCGACAATCGCATTGACATTCCTTTGTATCGTTGCGATGTTTGCAGAAATGGTTTTGCTGCATAAGCATATCACATATCAGAATACCCTGTTTATTGTCGCAATTACACTTCTGGTTTCCCATTCTTTGAGCATGCTGAACACTTTGCTGCATATCAGCCAATTTGGTCTGGCAAGCGTTATTCTGGCACTGTCTTCTGCATGGATTGCCGATACTGGTGCCTATTTTGCCGGAACATTTTTAGGAAAGCATAAGCTTTGTCCGGAAATCAGCCCGAAGAAAACTGTAGAAGGCTTTTTCGGTGGGATTGTGACGGATGTCGTGGTAATGGTGATTTTTTCCTTGATTTACAGCTTGATCGCACACGCACATGTACACTATCTCTGGCTGATTTTTATTGGCATTGTTTGTGCTGTAATCAGCGTACTGGGAGATTTGAGTGCATCTGTACTGAAGCGTCAGCAGGGAATCAAAGACTTCGGAAATATCATGCCCGGACACGGCGGTGTCATGGATCGTTTTGACAGCGTTTTGTTTACAGTTCCGGCATTTTATGCACTGGAAATGATGTATCCGGTGTTCTTTGGATAATTGCATGGGTTCATGCACAAACCACACGATGTGAGGCCCTTTGCTTTGCATCGTGTTGTGTTTATGGGCACATGGATCAAAAAGGAGAATGATAAAATGAAAAAGGCAATCTCGATTCTCGGATCGACAGGTTCTATCGGAACACAGTCCTTGGAAGTTGCCAGATCCCACGGAATGCAGATTTATGCATTGGCTGCCAATCGAAATGTTGATGCATTGGAGCAGCAGGCACGAGAGTTTCTCCCGAAAAAGGTCTGCATCTTCGAAACTGAAAAATACGCAGAACTGAAACAGCGTCTGGAAGATTTGCCAGTACAGGTGCTCTGCGGTATGGAGGGGCTATGTGACATTGCGTCAGATAAAAATGCAGATATTCTCATCAATTCTGTGGTAGGCATGGTTGGGCTGCTGCCAACACTGACCGCGATTTCTGCCGGTTTGGACATTGCGTTGGCAAATAAGGAAACGCTGGTTGCCGGCGGCTCTCTGGTTATGGAACAGGCAGCAAAAAAAGGCGTTCGAATTTATCCGGTAGACAGCGAACATTCTGCCATTTTCCAATGTTTACAGGGCAATCGGCGGGAACAGCTGCACAAAATCATTCTGACGGCTTCCGGCGGACCGTTCTTCGGAAAAACTCGTCAGGAACTGGAGCATGTCACTGTAGCAGATGCCCTAAATCACCCGAACTGGAGCATGGGCAATAAAATTACCATTGACTCTGCAACACTGATGAACAAGGGATTAGAATTCATTGAAGCTAAGTGGCTCTTTGACCTGACACCGGAACAGATTGAAATTGTCGTACACCGGCAGAGTGTGGTGCATTCCGCAGTTGAATATCAGGATTGTTCAGTCATTGCACAAATGGGCGTGCCGGATATGAAAATTCCAATTCAGTATGCACTATTGTATCCGGAACGGCTGCCTTGTCCGACAAAACATCTGTCACTGACTGATTACGGAATATTGACTTTTGAAAAACCGGATATGGAAACATTCTCCTGTCTGAAAACGGCAATTGCAGCAATTACAACCGGTGGCACAGCACCTTGTATTGTAAACGGGGCAAATGAGGTAGCAGTTGCTGCATTCCTGTCCGGAAAGATTCGTTTTCTGGACATCGGTGCATTGGCACAAAAGGCAATGGAAATGATTCCGGCAACCAAGATAGAAACCTATGAGGATGTTATGCGGGCTGACACAAAGGCTCGGGAATTTGTACGAAATACTATCGCATAACGATTTACAATTATAGAACCGCTGCATAAAATTCAACTGTCGATTTTACACAAAATCTGTTGCAGTGGTTCCTTAGAAAGGACCTGCATATGCAGCATATTATCACGATCCTCATTGCAATTCTCATTTTCGGTTTAATCATCGGCATTCACGAATTTGGACATTTTATCGTTGCAAAGCTGAACCACATTCAAGTCAATCAATTTGCAATTGGCATGGGACCCAAACTGATTCATTTTCAAAAAGGCGAAACAGAATATTCTCTCCGGTTGTTTCCAATCGGTGGATTCTGTGCCATGGAAGGCGAGGATCAGTCCAGTGACAATCCTAACGCTTTTGAAAAAAAAGCAGTCTGGCGTAGAATGACGGTAGTACTTGCCGGTGCATTTATGAATCTGGTTCTGGGATTTCTGCTGATTGCAATTCTGCTGTGCACAGCACAGAAAGTGCCGTCTTTGACGATTGCAAAATTTGCGGAAACGACCAATTCTGCCGGAAATACTGTAACTGCATCGGAAAGTGAACGATCCGGCCTGCAAATCGGCGATAAAATTGTTGCAATCGACGGCAGCCATATTTTTTCCACAACCGATCTGATTTACAAACTGCAAACAACAGATACAGACACCTATGACATTACTGTAAAGCGTGACGGTTCCCGTGTTACCATTGAAAATGTAACGTTCCATAATGATAATACAGGTGGTCTGCTGGATTTCTCTGTCGAGGGAAAATCTAAAAATCCGGTAAACGTCATCACCTATGCCGCCAAAGACACAGTGGCAACTGCCAAGCTGATTTGGATGTCATTGATTGAACTGGTCAGCGGAAAATATAGTCTGCAAGACCTTTCTGGTCCTGTCGGAACTGTCAGTGTCATTGAACAGGCAGCATCTACCGGAGAAAATCTGCTGGAACGGGTGCAGTCTGTCATGAATTTGACAATTTTCATTACAGTAAATGTAGGTGCATTCAACCTTTTGCCGATTCCGGGACTGGATGGCAGCCGGTTTGTGTTTCTGTTGATTGAAGCGATTCGACGAAAACCAATTTCAAAAAATCGGGAAGCTATGGTACATTTTATCGGTATGGCAGCACTGTTTCTGCTGATGATTCTGGTAACAGTACAGGATATAGGGCGATTCTTCAAAAATTAGGGAGTGACAATCATGAGAGAAATAAAGCCGGTAAAAGTCGGCAATTGTATACTGGACGGAAAACACATCTACATTCAATCCATGCTGAACACTCGTTCCGATGATATTGCAGGCAGTGTTGCACAGGCAGTGGCATTGGAACAGGTAGGCTGTGAAATTGTACGGGCAGCGATTCCAAATCATGAAGCCATTGCATTGATTCCGGCAATCAAGGAAAAAATCTCGATTCCGTTGGTGGCGGATATTCATTTCGATTACCGACTGGCATTGGAAGCTGCTGAAGCAGGAATCGACAAGATTCGCATCAACCCCGGCAATATCGGCGGCATGAGCCGTGTTCAGGAAGTCGTCCACGCCTGTCAGGAACGACAGATCCCTATTCGCATTGGTGTAAACTCTGGCTCATTGGAAAAGGAAATCCTTGCAAAGTACGGTGCTCCGACAGCGGAAGCGTTGGTAGAAAGTGCAATGGGGCATGTACATATGCTAGAAGAATGTGGGTTTGATGATATTGTCATTTCCATGAAATCTTCCGATGTTAATACCATGATCGATGCTTATCGTCTATGTGCACAGCAGTGCAATTACCCGCTGCATCTGGGCGTTACAGAAGCTGGAACAGAGCGTATGGGCATGCTGAAATCTGCAATTGGCATTGGCTCGTTGATTCACGACGGCATTGGCGAAACCATTCGGGTATCCCTGACAGAAGACCCTGTTAAGGAAATTCGTGCGGCAAGAGATATTTTGAAATGTATTGGGAAGCGTGGCGGACCGCAAATCGTATCCTGTCCTACCTGTGGCCGGACACGAATTGATTTGGTAAAAACAGCAAAAGAAGTAGAAGCGGCTCTGGAATATGTAGAAAAAGACATTAAGGTAGCTGTCATGGGCTGCGTTGTAAATGGTCCCGGAGAAGCCAAAGAAGCAGACATCGGAATTGCCGGTGGTGACGGCTGTGCAATGCTGTTCCGCAAGGGAACAGTTTTACGAAAGGTCGCGGAACAGGACATTGTTCCGGAACTGATGGCTGAAATTGAGAAACTGTAGGAGTGGAACATATGGATTTGAATTTCGCAGAGTTTCTGGAAGAATATGTCCCGATTATGCCGGAATCCATCAAAGACGGTATTTTGAATCGGCTGACATATTCCGAAAACCTGACGAAAATTTCGTTTTATATCACATTTCCCCATCTGGTACCGGCACAGGATCTGGTCGCACTGGAACACGAACTGGAGATCCGCCTGGAAATCCATGCCGTCCGTCTGCATCCGCGGTATGCCCCAGAATTGTTTTCTATGGCATATTTTCCGGATCTGGTCATGTTTCTGAAACGGGAAATGACCGTTGTCAACGGTTTTGTTGACGGAGCAGACATTACACGGGAAGATAATACCATTCGAATCCAACTGCACAACGGCGGCTATGATATTTTAAAAAAGTATCACGTAGCAGATTTCTTTTCCGGTTTGCTGGAAAAAATGTTCTCTACGCCGTTTCATGTGGTATTTGAAGGGGAAACCAGTGTCAGTGAAGCTGCTTTCCATGAAATGATCTCCAAGGCAGAACAGGAATTACCCAAACATGAAGCTCAACTGCAAACTTCTACAGCACCTGCTCCGGCAGCAACTCACAGCGATAAGGAAAAGCCAATTGCACAAAGCGTTACTATGAACGAGGATATTCCGGGCATCGTTCCTGGAAGTGCTGTCCTGATCAAAGGCAGACCGATTCGGGATATTCCTATGCCGATTCGGGAAGCTGTAGAAGTACAGAATCAACGTGTGGTAATCATGGGTGATGTCTTTGCAATGGATTCCCGCGAAGTACGGGGAGAGCGAACCATTTTGACCTATCAGATCACAGACGGCACTTACTCGGTATTGGTCAAGATTTTCGATTCCACAGAAAAAATTGAGAAGCTGCCGTTTCATGAAATCAAAAAGGGAAGTACATTATTGATGATCGGACGGATCGGCTATGATGAATTTGCAAGAGAAGATGTCATGAAACCGGAATCTATTGTTGTGGTAAAACGACAGCGGAAAATGGACAATGCCCCCAAGAAACGTGTAGAATTGCATTGCCATACCAACATGTCCCAAATGGATGCAGTTACGCCCTGCGGCAAACTGGTAGAACGTGCCCATGAATGGGGACATCCTGCAATTGCAATCACAGACCATGGTATTGCACAGGCATTTCCGGATGCCATGAATGCGTGGCGTGGCTTTAAGGACAAGAATTTCAAAGTGATTTTCGGCTGCGAAGCCTATGTAGTCAATGACTTGAATCGTCTACTGGTAGTTGATAATCCAGAAGGCCGAACACTGCAGGACGAAATCATTGTTTTTGATGTGGAAACAACCGGCTTGAGTCCAGCCAATGACCGCCTGACAGAAATTGGTGCAGTTCGTATGCGTGGCATGCAGGTGGTGGAAACATTCAACACCATGGTAAATCCGGAACGACCGATTCCGGCAAAGATCGTGGAACTGACAGGTATTACGGATTCCATGGTAGAAGATGCTCCCAAAGAAGCAGAAGCAATGCGGAAGTTTATCGAATTCTGCGGTGAAAATCCGGTTTTGGCAGCACACAACGCCAATTTCGATACTTCTTTTGTCCGCAATGTCTGCAAGAGAAATCATATCACATTTGAGTTCGCAACACTGGATACACTGGTACTCTGCAAGAGCATGCTGCCTACTATGGCACGCCACAAGCTGGACGGTGTTGCAAAGGCTCTGAAATTGGGAAAGTTCGATCATCATCGGGCATCAGATGATGCACAGATGCTGGCAAAAATTTACAAAGAATTGGTCAGCCGTCTGATGCAGACAAAGGGTGCCACAATGCTTTCTGATCTGAACACCAAAACACAGGAAATCGATGTAAAAAAACTGAAATCGTTTCACCAGATCATTCTGGTACGAAATAATATCGGCTTAAAAAATTTGTACAAGTTGATTTCCTATGGGCATATCGAATGTTTTTACCGAAAGCCATTGATCCCCAAATCAGTGTTGATGCAGTATCGGGAGGGCTTGATTTTCGGCAGTGCCTGCGAAGCCGGCGAACTCTTCCGAGCATTCGTGGAAGAGAAACCGCATGAGGAAATTGTGAAACTGGCAAAGTTCTATGACTATCTGGAAATCCAGCCGGCAGGAAATAATGCTTTCATGATTCGAAACGGTACTGCTGCCAATATGGAACAATTGCAGGAATACAACCGCAAAATTGTTGCACTGGGTGATGAACTGGGAATTCCGGTTTGTGCAACCTGTGACGTGCACTTCATGGACAAGGAAGATGCCATTTACCGCGAGATCCTGCAAGCCGGACAAGGCTATGACGATGCAAAATTTCAGCCGCCGCTGTATCTGCGTACCACGGAAGAAATGCTGGAAGAATTCTCCTATCTTGGTGAAGAAAAGGCATACGAAATTGTTGTTACCAACACCAATGCCATTGCAGATCAAATTGAACACATTCAGCCGTTCCCGAACGGTACCTTTACGCCGACCATTGACGGTGCCGAGGAAGATTTGGTGCGAATCACCAATACTAAGGCAAAGGAAATCTATGGTGACCCATTGCCGGAACTGGTAGAAAAGCGACTGAACCGCGAACTCTCCTCTATCATCAAACATGGTTTTTCTGTGCTGTATATCATTGCACAGAAATTGGTTTGGGATAGCGTAGACCATGGGTATCAAGTTGGTTCCCGTGGTTCTGTTGGCTCCTCTTTTGTGGCATCTATGGCAGGAATTTCCGAAGTCAACCCGTTGGCACCACACTACGTCTGCCCCAAGTGTAAGCATAGCGAGTTTATCACAGACGGCAGCATTGGTTCCGGCTTTGATCTCCCTCCAAAAAACTGTCCGGAATGCGGTACGGAAATGAATCGGGACGGACATGATATTCCTTTCGAAACATTCTTGGGATTCGACGGCGACAAGGCTCCGGATATTGACTTGAACTTCTCCAGTGAATACCAATCATCCGCTCACCGCTACACGGAAGAACTTTTCGGACGAGATAACGTGTTCAAAGCAGGAACCATTTCCGCTGTTGCCGACAAAACAGCCTATGGTTACGTGAAAAAATATCTGGAAGAAAAGGGCTTGCAGTATAGTCCTACTGAGATCAACCGACTGTCGATCGGCTGTACGGGTATCAAACGAACAACTGGTCAGCACCCCGGCGGCATGGTTGTTGTCCCCAGCGATTATGATGTATATGACTTCACGCCGGTACAGCACCCTGCGGACGATGCCGAATCTGAAATTCTGACAACACACTTCGACTTCCATTCGCTCCACGATACCATTTTGAAACTGGACGAACTGGGGCATGTCGTACCGACCATGTATAAGCACTTGGAAGATGCCACTGGTATCTTGATTCACAATGTTCCCACAACAGATCCCAAGGTCATTCAAATGTGTACCGATGCTTCTGTTCTGGGCGTTACACCAGAAGAAATCTACTGCCAGACGGGAAGCCTTGGCATTCCGGAAATGGGAACCGGCTTCACCATTCAGATGTTGCTGGACTCCAAACCGAAAAAATTCAGCGACTTCCTGCAAGTCAGTGGACTTTCCCACGGTACTGACGTATGGCTTGGAAATGCCAAAGACTTGATCGATAACGGCACCTGTACCATTTCTGACGTAATCGGTACCCGTGACAGCATTATGACCTATCTGCTGCACAAAGGCGTTGAGCCGAAACAGGCATTCCAGATCATGGAGGACACCCGAAAGGGAAAAGCCCCCAAGACTTTTACACCGGAACGTGTACAAATGCTGAAAGATCACAATGTGCCGCAATGGTATATTGACAGCTGTCTGAAAATCAAGTACATGTTCCCGAAAGCCCATGCAGCAGCGTATGTTACTGCTGCCATTAAACTGGGTTGGTTCAAGCTGTATCACCCATTGGCGTATTATGCGGTGTATTTCAGTACTCGCGGTGATGATTTCGATGCAATTCTGGCGTTGCAGGGCAAGGAAGCTGTTCGGGCAAAAATCGAAGAACTCAAGGAAAAGGGAAATGACCGTTCCAAAAAAGAATCTGATTTGCTGGATACGCTGCTGATTGTCAATGAGATGCTTAGCCGCGGCTGCGAATTCCTGCCTATTGATCTCTACAAGTCTCATGCTACAAAGTATCTGGTAGAAGATCATAAAATCCGGATTCCGTTCAGTGCGATTCCGGGTATTGGTATTTCAGCTGCACAAAACTTGTATGAAACAGCACAAAAGCGGGATTTCATTTCTATTGAAGAGTTTCAGACACAAAGTGGTGCATCAAAAACAATAATTGAAACGTTGGAACGGTTGAATGCTATGGGCGATTTACCGAAATCCAGTCAGATGTCACTGTTTTAAGAAATTTGTCTTGACTTTATTCGTTTTATGTGATATTATGCTATTATAGTAGCATACTAAAGCATTAGGAGAGCTGTATGAGAAAATATGATTTGATTACCCCTGAGGGGACAAAAGATTTTTTATTTGAAGAATGTTATGTGCGTCGTGAAATCGAGCAGAATTTACATGACTTGTTTCACAGCAAAGGCTATTCGGAACTTACTACACCGGGATTGGAATTTTTCGATGTGTTCCAGTCAGAATCCGGTCACTATCCGCAGGAACGACTGTATAAGCTGACCGACAGCAAGGGACGCTTGCTGGTACTCCGTCCGGAATCTACCATGCCGATTGCACGCGTCACAGCAACCCGTCTGCGAGATGCATTATTACCGCTGCGACTGTGCTATACTCAGTCAGTGTATCGCTTTGAACCTGCACTCAAAGGCAGAAGCGATGAAATCACACAGGCAGGTATTGAACTGCTGGGTTCATCTTCCTATCTGGCAGATGTGGAAATGATTACCACAGCCATTGAGGCACTGGATTCGTTCAGCAGTGACCATGTGAGCTTCTCTTTGGAACTGGGTGATGCCGGTGTATTTAAGGAACTGATGCGGGAACTGCATGCCACACCGGAAGAACGGGAAAATATCCGTTATTTGATTGAAACAAAAAACTATCCGGCATTGAACGACGTGCTGGACACCATGGATGATGTGAAAGTTGCTGCTGCACTGAAGAAACTGCCGGCACTGTTTGGCGGTGAAGAAGTGTTTGAAAAGGCTTCACAGCTTTATTCCAATCAGCGAATCGATGAAATCCTTATGGATCTGAAGAAACTGTATAATGACATTTCCACCGCAATCGGAAAAGGTCGTCTGACTGTCGATCTGGGTATGGTCAATAATGCTGACTACTATACCGGTGTCATCATCAAGGGCTATCTGGAAGGCTACGGAGAAGAAGTACTCTCCGGCGGACGGTACAATAAACTGCTGTCTGATTTTGGTTATGACATTCCGGCAACCGGCTTTGCAGTCAATGTCGATGCTGTGGCAAATGTCCGCATGAAGGACCGCCCTGTTGTCCTGAAGCCGGCAGATGCTGTCATTTTTGCAGCAACTGGCTATGAAATGAAAGCCGCAAAGGTTTCACAGGAATTACGCAGCCGCGGACAGGTTGTTGAATTTGCATTCTTTGACAGTCTGGAACTGGTGCGGGAATATGCACGGGAAAATAAAATCGGAAAAGTCGTTGTTGTAGATGAAGAAATTACGGAGGTAGAATAAATGGCAAAGCCGCTTAGAATTGCATTGACAAAAGGCAGACTGGAAAAAGATACTGTCGGACTGCTGGAACGGTTGGGCTATGATTGTACCGCTGTACGAGAAAAAGGTCGCCGCCTGATCCTGCCGATTCCGGACGGCAACATGGAAGTCGTTCTGGCAAAGGCAAATGACGTCATCACCTATGTAGAACATGGCGTTTGCGATATGGGCGTTGTGGGAAAAGACACCATTATTGAAATGCAGGGCAAATTTTTCGAACTGGTTGATTTGGGATTTGGCAGATGTAAATTTGCTCTGGCATGCAAAAAAGGAACAGATTTTTACAGCGGCTTCGGCGTAAAGTGCATTGCGACCAAGTATCCAAATGTTGCACGCCGCTTTTTTGAAAGCAAAGGCATGGACGTTGATATTGTAAAAATTGAAGGTTCCGTGGAACTGGCACCGCTGCTGGGACTGGCAGACGGCATTGTAGACATTGTAGAAACCGGCGTTACCCTTCGAGAAAACGGCTTGGAAGTGGTAGAAGATGTCGTTCCGATCTCTGCACGTCTGATTGCCAATACCGTTAGTCTAAAGCTGCGGCAGACAGAAATTGAAGCTTTGATTCAGAAAATTGAGGAGGCTTTATCAAAATGATTACCATGAAAACCATTAACGCCAGCGATCTGGCACAGCGTGATGCATTTTTCACCAGCTTGGACAAGCGTACCGGTGAAACCAACCAGCGTGTTACGGAAACTGTCAGCGAAATTATCCGCACAGTCAAAGAGGGCGGCGATCAGGCAGTCAAAAATTACACCTTGAAATTCGACGGCAGTTTGCCGGAATATTACGAAGTGCCCCGCGATGTCATCAATGACGCAATGACAGAAGCTGATCCGGCATTTGTAGATGCCATGCTGAACGCTATTGAAAATGTTCGCGATTTCCACCAGCGTCAGGTACAGGAAGGCTTTATCCACGCACTGCCGAATGGTGTGATTCTGGGACAGCGTGTCCGCGGTCTGGAACGTGTTGGTCTGTACGTGCCGGGCGGTACGGCTGCTTATCCCTCCAGCGTTATCATGAACGCAGTGCCGGCAAAAATTGCTGGCGTTAAGGAAATCATCATGGTAACACCGCCCTGCAAAGACGGCACACCGAATCCGGATATTCTGGTAGCAGCCGGACTTTGTGGGGTGGATCGTGTATTCCTCTCCGGCGGTGCACAGGCAATTGCAGCACTGGCTTATGGTACAGAAGAAATCCCGAAGGTGGATAAAATTGTCGGACCAGGCAACATCTTTGTGGCAACTGCCAAGAAGCTGCTGTACGGTGTTGTAGATATTGATATGATCGCAGGTCCCAGTGAAGTTCTGGTTATGGCAGATGAAACCGCAGATCCGAAATTTGTTGCCGCAGACCTGATGTCACAGGCAGAGCACGACGTACTGGCCTCTGCAATTCTGGTGACTACCAGTGCAGAACTAGCAGAAAAGGTACAAGCAGAAATCAATCGTCAGGTACAGTATCTTTCCCGCAAGGAAATCATTGAGAAATCGATGAATGAATATGGTGCAGTTCTACTGTGCAATACCCGTGAAGAAGCCACTGTTCTGGCAAATATGGTTGCACCGGAACACTTGGAAGTACTTATGGAAAACCCCATGGAACTGCTGGGAGCACTGGACAATGCCGGTTCGGTATTTCTGGGAGCATATGCATCGGAACCGCTGGGCGATTACTACGCTGGTCCGAACCACGTTCTGCCCACCAGCGGAACGGCACGGTTCTTCTCTCCGCTGGGCGTACAGAGCTTTACCAAGCGTTCCAGCTACACCTACTATACCAAGGACGCTCTGCATGCAGCTAAGGACGATATTGTGCTGATTGCCAACAAGGAAGGTCTGACCGCACACGCCAATGCGATTACCGTTCGGTTTGAGGACGAAGAAAAGTAATGGCAATCCCAAAATACTATGAGTTTTTTCCTCCTATTATGGAAGTACTATCTGATGGAAAAATTCATCATTTTAAAGAAGTTCGAGATTACTGCGTAAAGTATTATTCATTGACAGACGAAGAACAACAAGAAATGCTTCCAAGCGGGAAAAAAAGTTATGTAAACGATAGAGTAAGTTGGGCAAAAACTTATTTGAAGAAAGCAGGGTTACTTAGCAGTCCAACTCGCTCCAATTATCAGATTACTGAATTAGGAAAAGATGCAGTGAAAAAAGGCGTGAAATCTATTACTGTTGATTTTCTAAAACAATTTAAGTCATTTCAACAATTTTATGGAAGAAAAGAAACGATGCCATTGTCAGAAAAATTAAATGATGATTCTGCTTCTCTGGAACAAAACCCACAAGAACAAATGGAATACTCCATGAGACAAATAAACGAGGCTCTTGCAGATGACTTGATGTTAGAGATTCTGAAAATGTCCCCATATGATTTTGAAAAACTGGTTGTTCAGCTGTTAAAAAATATGGGATATGGAGAACCCATTGCCACTAAAAAATCTGGTGATGAGGGCATTGACGGATTGGTGAAAGCAGATAAGTTTGGCTTCGACACCATTTATGTACAAGCAAAACAATGGAATCCGGATTCGACTGTAAGCAGACCAGAAATTCAAAAGTTTTTAGGTGCATTAGCCGGACAGGGTGCGTCCAAGGGATTGTTTATTACAACTGCAAAATATTCCAGTGAGGCAGTTCAATTTGCACAACGGCACTTGCAGCAAAAAATTATTCTCGTAGACGGGAAAATGCTGACACGATTAATGATTGAATACAACTTAGGCGTTTCAGTCGAAATGACTTATGAAGTAAAACGAATTGATTATGATTTCTTCAATGAAGAAGTTTAATCACCACAAGGAGGAATCCATATGCGGCAAGCACAACTTGCACGAAAGACCAAAGAAACAGACATACAGGTAGCCGTAAAACTAGACAACATAGGAACTGCCAATATCGATACCGGCATCGGCTTTTTTGACCATATGCTAACAGCACTGTCTGTTCACAGCGGCATCAGCATGGACATTGCCGTAAAGGGTGACCTCTATGTGGACGGACACCATACTGTAGAGGACACCGGTATTGTTCTGGGAAAAGCACTGGGCGAGGCACTGGGCGATAAGTCTGGTATTACTCGTTACGGCAGTGCATTTATTCCCATGGACGAAGCTCTGGCATTTTGCAGTCTGGACATCAGCAACCGTCCGTTTTTGGTATTTCAGGGGACATTCACCAATGCCATGATCGGACAGTATGATGCCTGCCTGACGGAAGAATTTTTCCGTGCCTTTGCATTCAACGCCGGCATTACGCTTCATGTGAATATGATGTATGGCTCTAACGATCACCACAAGTGTGAGGCAGCATTCAAAGCCGTTGCCCATGCCTTAAAAACCGCGGTAACCCCGCTGGAAGCAGGAAAAACCTTGTCCACGAAAGGAGTGCTGTAAACATGATTGCCATTATCGACTACGGTGCCGGCAATATTTTCAGTGTAAAAAATGCACTGGACTATCTGGGATTAACTGGCGAACTGACTTCTGATCCGGAAGCAATTCGCAAAGCAGATGCATTGATTTTGCCCGGCGTAGGGGCATTCCCCAGTGCCATGCAGATGCTGCACGACAGCGGATTGACCAACATCATTCAGGAAGAAGCTCACAAGAAACCTTTTCTGGGAATTTGTCTGGGTATGCAGCTGATTTTTGAAAAAGGATACGAATTTGAAGAATGCAACGGTTTGGGGCTGATCCCCGGCAAAGTAGAAAAAATCGTTGCTCCGGATATGGTGATCCCACATATGGGCTGGAACAAGCTGGAAATACAGCATGACTGTCCGATTCTCCGAAATATGCCGGAAGAATCCTATGTGTACTTTGTTCACTCCTATCAGGCGGTAGTGCCGGACGAATATCTGGCAGCCTATGTGGAATACGGACCGGCAAAAATTCCGGCAATGGTCTATGACGGAAAAACGGTTTACGGAGCCCAGTTCCATCCGGAAAAAAGCGGAGAGATCGGGCTGCAAATTCTGCGGAACTTTGGAGGGCTGATTCAATGATTATTTTACCAGCAATCGATATTAAAGACGGCAATTGTGTTCGCCTGTTCAAAGGTGATTTTTCCACAGTAGAAAAAGTAGCAGCGGATTACATGGAAACTGCCAAAGGATTTGAAGCGGCAGGAGCATCATGGATTCACATGGTAGATCTGGACGGTGCCAAAGAGGGCAGACCGGTAAACCAGCATATTTATGAAGATGTTGCAGCAAAGACCGGATTGAAAGTAGAAGTCGGCGGCGGTATCCGAAATCTGGAAACCATTGACACTTACCTAAAAAGCGGTGTAGAGCGTGTCATTCTGGGCTCCGCAGCATTGAAAAATCCAAAGCTGGTAAAAAATGCAGTACAGAAATTCGGCAGCCAACACATTGCAGTGGGAATCGATGCCAAGAATGGTATGGTTGCCACAGAGGGCTGGCTGGAAGAATCTGACACAGATTATATTACGCTGGCGAAAGAAATGATTGCAGTAGGCGTACAATATTTTATCGTAACCGATATTGCGAAAGACGGCACGCTTTCCGGTGTCAATCTGAAACAGCTGAAAGACTTGCGAGATGCAACCAACAGCAATTGCAACATCATTGCCAGCGGCGGTGTGCATACAATTGAAGACATTCGCGGTTGTAAGAAACTTGGACTGTATGGCACGATCTGCGGCAAGTCGATCTATAAAGGCACACTGGATCTGAAAGAAGCCATTGCTTTGGCGGAAGGGGTGTAACATATGCTGGCAAAACGAATTATTCCTTGTCTGGACGTGCGAAACGGAAAAGTGGTCAAAGGTGTAAACTTTGAGGGAATCAAAGATGTTGGCGATCCGGTAGAATGTGCCTACGCCTATAACCAACAGGGTGCAGATGAAATTGTCTTTTACGATATTACTGCGTCTTACGAGGGCAGAGGCGTGATGCTGGACGTGGTACGGGAAACAGCAAAAAAAGTTTTCGTTCCGCTAACCGTCGGCGGCGGCATTAAAACCGTCGATGACATTCGTGAAACGCTCCGTGCCGGTGCAGATAAAGTTTCTGTCAATTCACAGGCAGTGCAAAATCCTCAGCTTATCAAAGAAGGAGCAGATATTTTCGGCTGCCAGTGCATCTGCGTAGGAATTGATGCCAAGAAAGTCGGCGAAAATCAATGGACAGTTTTCATTAACGGTGGCCGTGTAGACATGCACTTGGATTTGATCGACTGGGTAAAACAGTGCGAACAGCTGGGTGCCGGAGAAATCTGCCTGAACTCCATTGACACAGACGGTGTTCGCGGCGGATTTGATTTACCAATGCTGAAGGCGGTTTGTGACGCTGTACAAATTCCAGTTATTGCCAGCGGCGGTGCCGGAAAGTTGTCCGACTTTGCAGAAGCATTTCTGAAAACTGGTTGTTCCGCAGCACTGGCAGCATCGTTGTTCCATTTCCGCGAACTGACTGTACAGGAAGTTAAGGCAGACTGCCGCGCAAAGGGAATTCCTATGCGATAACGATTTGAGGAGAACATTGCACTATGATTTTTCTCATTTTCTGCGTACTTTGTATTCCTATTATTCAACTGATAGGTGGCTGGTGCATGCGATACCACACACCAAAGAAAATCAATAGCTGGATTGGCTATCGCACCACAAATGCAATGAAAAATGCAGATACATGGAAACTTGCCAATCAGTATTGCGGCAAGCTTTGGCTGATGATCGGAACAGTTTCGCTGATTCTTTCTGCGATTATTGGTTTTAGCTGTCTGTTCTTTTCCAAAAAAATTGCCGCCATTTTGATACTGGGAATGATTAGCGTGCAGACACTTGTACTTCTGCTGACAATTCCTTTTGTAGAAGCCAAATTAAAAAGGGAGAACACTTCACATGATAAAAATTGACATCAACGATCTAGACAAATATTTCCAGAAAGGTGAACTGATTCCGGCAATCGCATTTGATGTGGATACTAAAACCGTGCTGATGCTGGCATACATGAATCGGGAAAGCTTACGGAAAACACTGGAAACCGGATACACATGGTACTGGAGCCGTTCCAGACAGGAACTTTGGAACAAGGGTGCCACCAGCGGGCACTTGCAGAAAGTCATTTCTATTTACAGCGACTGCGACAATGATACACTTTTACTGAATGTCAAGCAGACCGGTGTGGCATGCCATACCGGCTCATACAGCTGCTTTTTCAATGAAATGTACCAAAGCGAAGAAGACTGACATTTTAGAAAACGCTGCATATATAAGGGCAATACCGCACAAAGAGCGTCTGGCGACTTTACACACCATCTGCTTGCAAATCTGTCAGAACAGACTCTTTCTTAAGCCAAGTCGAAAAATGCCGTGCAGGACAAATCCTGTGCGGTTATTTTTTGGACGGATAGTCACAAATGAGAGAACTCCTGAATACACTGTAGAGAAGCATTTATCATGCTTGACAGTGATAAAAGGAGGTTTCGCTATGAACCAGCATCATTCTTTGCCGGAATCGTGTGCAAATACAGTTCCGATCAAAGTCAACCGCGTGTTTGACAGCTGCAGCGACAGAGATTGTTTCTCAAATATCCAGATTCTCATGGACGGGGGAGCACTGCCGGAGAATATTACAATGGTCAAAAGCCGGTGCGTTCGTGTGTCCGACATCTGCATGAATATTGAACCGGTACCGTTCAACCGCGGGTTCTATTCTATTGACTTGACCTATACGTTTCGGGTAGAATTCATGGCATATGAACGGGCATGCAGCAGTCCTGTGCTCCTGACCGGAACAGCCTATGCCAGCAAAAATGTGATCCTCTACGGCGGTGAAAGCAACACTCAGACATTTTTCAGCAGCGGAGAACAGCTGGGAGATACCAATGCCTGCTGTGAAACTGTAAATCTGCCCACAGCAGCTGTACAGGTCGTTGCTCCTATCGCATTGGAAGCCAGAATTGGTTCTGTTTGCGGCTCTGACGGCACAACACCAGTTCGCACAGTTATTATGACGCTGGGACTTTTCTCGGTTGTAGAAGTTTTTCGTCCCGTAACCATTCTGGTGCCCACGTATGAGTACACCATTCCCGCAAAGGAATGTCATACCGACACCGAATCTCCCTGTGCTGTTTTTGACAAGATTCGGTTTCCGGCAGAAGAATTTTCACCGTCGGCACTGGACACCATTCCCAAAGAGAAGTGCTGCGGCTGCAATGAACTAACAGAAAACGACGAAAATTCTACATTGGAATAAACAGACAACACCGCCCAGAGCTCGCCTAAGGGCTTTGCACAATTTTTATGTGGTGTTGCCTTTGATCTTATCCAACGCGTACAGGCAAACGGGCGGCAGTTTTGTCGCCCGTTCCTTATTTCAAAGGGGTTTCTCACATGCGAAAACAAGTTTACCGGAAACGCCGTACTCATATCCGTTCCCTGCTCCTTTTTGGAACGGCTATATGCTTACTGCTGGCATTTCTGCTTCGCATAGACCATGCGATCCGTCCCAATCTCTGTGCAGTTTGTGAAAGCGAAACCAAACAGTTTACCGCCGGACTAATGGCAGACAGCATTGCAGAAGTGTTGCAAGATCAACAGATGAAAAATGTCAGCTTTGCTGAACTGACATACGATGCCGCCGGCAATGTCACTACAATGGAAACCCGAACAGACCAGATCAATCGGCTGCAATCTGCAATCTACCGCAACGTACAGCAGCATTTGGAACAGTGCCGTGATGCAGAACTAGAGGTTTCTCTGGGAACTGCATCTGGAGTCTGGCTTTTTGCCGGACGGGGTCCGCATGTTTCTGTGCGGCTTCTGCCGGTAGGGCATGCTTCCGTGAAACTCATCAGTACAATAGAATCTGCCGGCATCAACCAAACTTGCCACACCATACGAGCAGAGGTAACTGCGGAAGTACAGACAGCCATTCCTTTCGCACAGACCACAACAAAAACCACCTATGCATGTCTTCTCTCGGAAACTTTAATTGTCGGAACCGTGCCGGATTCCTACATGGAATTTGAAAGCACGTCGGATTCTGGCGAAAAACAGGATTTCAGAGAATAAAACATGAAATATTTGTAAAAGGTCTAGCATATGACGCGTTTTTGTGGTATAATAAATTGTGTGCCAAAAAAAATGCAGAGCCGCTTTCTGTGGCTCTGCCACACAAGGAGTGTGACCGAATGGACGAAGCAACAGCAAAACAGCGTATGGCGGAATTACAGCAGCAACTGGAACGCTATAACGAAGAATATTATGTACAGGATGCCCCTTCTGTAACAGACTATGAATACGATATGCTTCTACGGGAACTGGAAACATTGGAGCAGCAGTATCCTCAGTTTGCCGCAGCTGATTCGCCAACCAAACACGTTGGCGGAGCAGCGTCCCGCACATTTGAAAAGGTGCCGCACACCGTACAGATGATGAGCTTGCAGGACGTATTTTCCTATGAAGAAATGAACGCTTTTGTACAAAAGTGTCAGGAGGAACTGGAGAATCCAGAGTTCAGCGTAGAGCCGAAAATCGACGGATTATCCGTATCGCTGGAATATACCAACGGCGTATTCACTCGTGGTTCCACCCGCGGGGACGGCTTCGTAGGGGAAGATGTAACAGCAAATCTCATGACGATTGCCAACATTCCCAAGAAGCTGGAACACGCTCCGGCATTTCTGGAAGTCCGCGGCGAAGTATATATGCCGCGAAAAAGTTTTGCTGCATTAGTGGAGCAACAGGAACTGAACGGAGAAACACCGGCAAAAAATCCCCGCAACGCAGCCGCTGGTTCACTGCGGCAGAAAAACGCCGTAGTCACTGCACAACGCAGTCTGGACATCTGGATTTTCAATATCCAGCAGATCGACGGAGAAATTCTTTCAGAACACATTGAATCGTTAGAGTATCTCCGGAAGTTAGGCTTCCCTACAGTTATTCCACACAGCAAACCTTTACGAACCGCAGAGGAAATTCGTGCGGAAATTGCTGCAATCGGTGAAGCCAAGCTGCATTACGCCTATGACACAGACGGCGTAGTTGTCAAAGTGAATTCCTTTGCACAGCGAGAAGAAATGGGAGCGACTTCAAAAGTCCCGAAGTGGGCAGCCGCTTTCAAGTTCCCGCCAGAAGAAAAAGAAACCACACTGCGGGAAATACAGTTGAGTGTAGGGAGAACCGGTGTGATTACACCAGTGGCAATTTTCGATCCGGTACAACTTGCCGGAACCGAAGTAGCACGTGCCACTCTGCACAATCAGGATTTTATCACCGAACGAGATATTCGTCTGGGTGATACCATTGTGGTTCGTAAGGCAGGGGAGATCATTCCGGAAGTACTTCGTGTCAAGTGTCATGCAGAAGGAGCTTTACCGTATCAGTTGCCCAATGCCTGTCCGGTATGTCATACGCCGGCAGTACGCGATCCGGAAGAAGCTGCCATTCGCTGCCCGAATCCAGATTGTCCGGCACAGTTGATGAAACGCATGATCCATTTCGTTTCCAAAGATGCCATGAACATCGACGGACTGGGACCGCAGAATCTGGCTGCCTTACAGGAAAATGGTCTGGTGCATTCTGTGGCAGACTTGTATTCACTAACAAAAAAGGAACTGACCGAACTGGAACGCTTTGCAGAAAAATCTGCGGAAAATCTGGTTCGTGCCATTGCCGCTTCTAAAGAAAATTCTTTGGATCGTCTGGTATTTGCACTGGGTATTCGCGGCATTGGTTCCCGTGCGGCAAAATTGCTCTGTGAACGATTCCCGACTATGGACGCTCTGCTGCACGCAACGGCAAAGGAAATACAGGAAATTGACGGTTTCGGAGAAACCATGGCAGAAAGTGTCGTAAAAGCACTGTCAGAGTCGCATATGCTTCAACTGATTACACACCTGCGGGAAGCAGGCTGTAATATGACCTACCACGGAACGGTGGTAGAAGATCATCGCTTTGCCGGTATGACCTTTGTACTGACCGGAACGCTTTCTACTATGAAACGCAGTGAAGCCAAAGAATTGGTGCTGCGTTACGGCGGAAAAGTCAGCGGCAGTGTTTCGAAAAAAACAACTTTTGTGGTGGCAGGAGAAGCCGCCGGCAGCAAGTTGGACAAGGCAAACGAACTGGGTATTCCGGTTCTTAGCGAAGAAGAATTTCGTCAGAAAATTTTGGAGAACGCAGAAACAAAATAGATTTTTGCGTACTCTGTGAAAGGAACGATAACCATGAAAATTGATATTGCACATATTGCAAAACTTTCCCGACTGCATATCGAGCCGGAGAAAATGGACAAGTTTGAAAAAGATATGGCTGCCATTGTAGATATGGTAGACCGTCTGCCGGACGTGGAAGACGAACTGACACTGGACGCAGAACACCCCATGAAATTGCGGGAAGATGTTGCAGTGGAACATAAATTCCGCCGTGAAGAAATGCTGGCAAATGCACCAGTGGTACAGTCTGGCTGTCTGGTTGTTCCGAAAACGGTAGAATAAGGAGGAGATACACGTGAAGCTATATGAGAAAAATGCCGCAGAACTGTCTGCAATGCTGCAAAAAAAAGAATGCAGTGCAGTTGAACTGACGCAGGACGTTCTGGAACGTATCGAAGAAAAAGAATCTGCTGTCGGCGCCTATGTAACACGTTGCGAAGATTGTCTGGATCAGGCAAAGGCAGTAGACGATGCACGTGCTGCCGGAAAAGAACTGCACCCGCTGGCTGGTATTCCAATTGGCATCAAAGACAACATTTCCACTAAGGGAATTCGTACTACCTGTTCTTCCAAAATGCTTGGAAACTATGTGCCGCCTTTTGATGCAACAGTAATGCAGCCGGTTCGTGAAGCTGGAATGGTGATCACCGGTAAGATGAACATGGACGAGTTCGCCATGGGTTCTTCCACGGAAACTTCCTATTTCCACACTACACACAATCCGCACAATCTGGAGTGCGTACCGGGCGGTTCGTCCGGCGGCAGTGCCGCAGCAGTAGCTGCCGGTGAAGCAATCCTCACACTGGGTTCAGATACCGGCGGATCGATTCGTCAGCCTGCTTCCCTCTGCGGTGTTGTAGGACTGAAGCCGACCTACGGCAGCGTTTCTCGTTATGGTCTGGTGGCATTTGCTTCCTCTCTGGATCAGATCGGTCCGTTTGGAAAGTCGGTCAAAGATGTTGCCCTGCTGCAAAGCCTGATTCAGGGACACGACAACATGGATGCCACTTCTGCATATCGGACATACACTAATCTGTATGACAATCTGAACGGCAACGTACAGGGTCTGCGTATCGGTGTTCCGAAAGAATATTTCGGTGAGGGTATCGATGCAGAAGTCAAGACTGCTGTGCATGCTGCGATCCAGCTGCTGGAGCAGAACGGTGCTACTGTAAAGGAAATTTCTCTCCCCAGCACAGAATATGCGATCAATACTTACTACATCATTGCTTCTGCTGAAGCTTCTTCCAATCTGGCAAGATTTGACGGTGTAAAGTATGGCTTCCGTGCAGAAAATTATGATGGTCTGACAGACATGTATGAAAAGACCAGAAGTGAAGGTTTTGGGGATGAAGTAAAGCGTCGGATTATGCTGGGCACATTCGTGTTAAGTTCCGGTTTCTATGATGCGTACTATAAAAAAGCAAAACTGGTACAGCGTCGCATCGGTCAGGAATTTGCAGTAGCATTTCAGGATTGTGATGTAATTCTGACACCAACTGCACCTTCTGCCGCATTCAAGATCGGTGAAAATATTGGTGATCCGTTGAAAATGTACTACAGCGATGTCTGCACAGTCACTGTCAACATTGCAGGTCTGCCGGCTGTCAGTGTTCCCTGCGGAAAGTCTGCTTCCGGTCTGCCGCTGGGTATGCAGCTGATCGGTAACAAGTTTGCAGAACAGACCATTCTGAACGCAGCATATGGCTATGAACAGCTGGTCGGCGGATTTCACGCCATTGCAGAAACCCTTTGAGCAGGAGGAAGAAATCAATGAAAGATTATGAAATTGTCGTTGGACTGGAAGTCCACGCAGAACTGAATACCAAATCTAAAATTTACTGCAACTGCCGTAACGCATTTGGTCTGGAAGTCAACACACAGGTTTGCCCTGTCTGCATGGGCATGCCGGGTACATTGCCGACACTGAATGAAAAAGTAGTAGAATATGCAATCAAAATGGGACATGCTATGCACTGCCAGATCAACGGTGTTTGCAAACAGGACAGAAAGAATTACTTCTATCCGGATCTGCCGAAGGCATACCAGATTTCTCAAGCAGAAGTACCGCTTTGCGGAAAGGGTTATCTGGACGTTATGGTAGACGGACAGATGAAGAGAATTGGCGTAACCCGTATCCATATCGAAGAAGATGCCGGAAAGCTGCTGCATGACGAGTCTTTCTCTGGTTCCCTGGTCGACCTGAACCGCTGCGGCGTGCCGCTGATCGAAATCGTATCCGAACCGGATATTCGCAGCAGTGCCGAAGCCAAGGCATATCTGGAAACCATCAAATCAATTTTGCAGTATCTGAACATTTCAGACTGCAAGATGCAGGAGGGTTCCATTCGCTGCGATGTCAATGTTTCTGTTCGTGAAAAAGGTGCAACCGAATTTGGTACCCGCTGTGAAATGAAAAATGTCAACAGTTTCAGTGCAGCTGTTCGCGGCATCGAATATGAGGCAAAACGCCAGATAGAAATTCTGGAAGCCGGCGGTGCCATTGCACAGGAAACCCGTCGTTGGGACGATGTCAAGGGTATGAGCATTGTTATGCGTTCAAAGGAAGATGCTCAGGATTACCGGTATTTCCCGGAGCCGGATCTGCTGACCATTGTAGTGCCGGAAGAAAAGATTCAGGCACTGAAGGAAAGTATTCCGGAATTGCCGAATGTAAAGCTACAGCGGTATGTTTTCGATTTCGGTCTTTCCCAGACAGATGCCACACTGATTGCAGAAGACATTTCTCGTTCTAAGATGTTCGATGCCTGCGTTGCACTGGGCACCTGTAAGCCCAAGAGCATCAGCAACTGGATTCTGGCAGATATTGCAAAGTATACCAACGAAACCGGAAAGTCTATTGAAGAAACAGCTCTGACACCAGAACATCTGACTTCTTTGATTGAGCAGGTGGAAAAAGGCGTTATCTCCAACGCTTCTGCAAAGAAAGTATTTGCTGTAATTGTAGAAGAAGACAAGGATCCGCTTGCCATTATCGAAGAAAAGGGCATGAAGCAGAATTCAGACACCGGCTTCTTGGAACAGCTGGCAAAGGACGTACTGGCTCAAAACGAAAAGTCTGTAACCGATTACAAAAACGGAAAAACCAATGCACTGGGCTATCTGGTCGGTCAGTGTATGAAGGCATCTAAGGGCAAGGCAAATCCGGGTATTGTCAAGGAAATTGTCACCAAAATGCTAAATGCATAATCACACATTCGAAAGCACATGATAGAATGCATTTTCTATTTCATGAGAATACATTCTAAAAAATCAAGGCAACAGCATACGATTTGTATACTGTTGCCTTGATTTGCAACTGGATTCAGTTTAAAGCTGTACTTTGGGAAATTCTTTTGTCATGAACGGCGGTGGCGGTGTCTGCACTGTCAATCCATTCAAATCGGCAAGGCAAGAATCCGCATCTGTTTCCAACTGTAATTGATATGCCCACAGCAACTGATGCTTACAGCGGCAGGCACGGTTTTCCCGCATGTTGCCATACTTGGTATCTCCCAGAATCGGCGTGTGAATATGTGCCAGATGTGCACGAATCTGATGCGTTCTGCCGGTAATCAAATCCACTGAAAGTAATGCATGACGTTCATTGGAAGCAAGTACCTCATAACCAGTGATGATTTCTTGAAATCCTTCTTCCGGTGTGTCACGAACCGTGACTGTATTATGGCTGGCTGACTTCTTATGCCATCCGTAAAGCGTCGCTTTCCGCTCCTTTGGTGTACCGACAGTGACACAGAGATATTTTTTGTGTACCTTGTTTTCACGAATCAAACGGTTCACTTCCCGCAGTGCCGCAGCAGTTTTGGCAGCAATGACAATGCCACCAGTATTTCGGTCTAAACGATTGCAGAGTGCCGGTGTAAAACTTTGTTCCTGCTCCGGCTGATATGCACCGTTTTCGTACAGATAGTGCAGTACGCGATTGATAAGAGTATCCGGAATCTGTCGGCTGTCACAATGCACCACCAGACCAACTGGCTTATTTACCAGCAAAATTTGCTCATCTTCGTAGAGGATTTCCAGTTGGTTCGGTGCCTGCAAAAACTCCGGAACACCACTGCGTTCTTCTTCTGTTTTGATAGCAAAATAAGAATCGCTGACAAACAGTGTCACCACATCGCCGGTCACCAACCGCTGATCTGGTGTACAGCGTTTTCGATTCACTTTAATGTGCTTGGTACGAATCCACTTGTAGCAAAGACTTTTTGGCAGTTCCGGCAACGTTTTTTGTAAAAAGCGATCCAAACGCTGGTCGCTGTCGTTTTCCTGTATGCAAAATTCTCTCATGGTTGTAAATTGCTGCGAAAGCAGCACTCCTTTTTCTGTTATTGATTCTATTATAGCATATTTCTGCTTAAAAGAAAAGGGCTATGAGCGTGCACACATGAATTTTTATGGCAACACCGTACAAAGCTTGTGTGTAAGATGCGTAGTCAGATTTTTCGGCAATATGACAGCTTTGTGTAGTGTTGCCTTATATTTTACCTGATGATAGGAGGCTTTATCATGGAACAGTCTAAAAAAGAAATCCAGAATCTGAAACAACCTGCGGACAAGCGGAACGTTTCGAATTCGGATACTGCTGTTTCCAAGAAAAAACACAGCCATGCCGGTCATCGGGAACGCATGCGGCTTCGTTTTCAAAAAAGCGGGTTAGAAAGTTTTCAGCCACACGAGATTCTGGAATTGTTGCTATTCTATGCTTTGCCGCGAGTAGACACAAATCCCATTGCACATGATTTGATTGCAGAGTTTCATTCACTTTCCGGTGTGCTGGACGCGGACATACAGGATTTAAAACGTATCAAAGGCATCAGCGAAAACGCAGCCATATTTCTGAAGTTGCTTCCGCAGCTTTGCCAGCAGTACCAGTTGGATAAACTGCGGGAACATGTTGCGTTAGACAGCACACAAAAATTGTGTGCCTATGTGCAAGCAAAACTTTCCGCGACAGTGGAAGAAAAGGTGCTTCTGCTCTGTCTGGACGAGCACTTGCATTTGCTGCACTGCGAAACAATCTCCACCGGCACTGCACAAAGAGCCGCACTGGATATACATCGCATTGTGGAATGTGCAATACGCATGCGGAGCAGCCGTGTAGTGCTGGCACATAATCACCCGCAGGGACAGGCAGCCTTTTCTGATGCTGATCTGTTTGCCACCCAACAGCTGCGGCGGATACTGGACAGTATGCAAATACAACTGTTGGATCATATTGTATTGGGAAAACAGGGAGATACAATTTCCATGCGGCAAGTCATGGGCTGGAGCGATTCATAAAATGCTTTGAAGGAGGGAACCAAATGGATCATTTTGATTTGCATGCACCATTTTCGCCTACCGGTGACCAACCGGAAGCGATTGCCAAACTGGTGCAGGGAATTCGGGACGGTGACCACGAGCAGACTTTACTGGGCGTTACCGGTTCCGGTAAAACGTACACCATTGCCAATGTCATCGCACAGGTGAACAAACCGACTCTGGTGTTGGCTCACAATAAAATTCTGGCAGCACAGCTTTGTTCAGAGTTTCGGGAATTTTTCCCGAATAATGCCGTAGAATATTTTGTGTCCTATTACGATTACTATCAACCGGAAGCCTATATTCCCAGCACGGACAGCTATATCGAAAAAGACTCCTCGATCAATGACGAGATCGACAAAATGCGGCACAGTGCCACAGCGGCACTGGCAGAGCGAAAAGATGTCATCATTGTCGCCAGCGTTTCCTGTATCTATTCCCTGGGCAGTCCGGAAGAATATCGTTCCATGATGGTTTCTATTCGTGTGGGAATGGAAAAGTCCAGAGATCAACTGATTGACCAACTAGTTGCAATTCAATATGAACGAAATGACATCAATTTTGTCCGCAATAAATTCCGCGTTCGCGGCGACGTAGTAGAAATCTTCCCGGCATCTTCCACTGACAAGGCAATTCGCGTAGAATATTTCGGAGATGAAATTGACCGCATCTGCGAGATCAATGTGGTTTCCGGAGAAGTTACAGCAACCATGCAGTATGCGGCAATTCTGCCGGCATCGCATTATGTTGTGGGAAGCGAAAAAGTGACCAAAGCTGTCAAAGAAATACGTCAGGAGATGCTGCAACGGGTGGCGTGGTTCTCCGCCAATCACAAACTGATCGAAGCACAGCGAATCCAACAGCGTACACAGTACGACATGGAAATGCTGGAGGAAATCGGTTTTTGCAGCGGCATCGAAAACTATTCTCGTGTATTAGCCGGCAGACCGGCAGGCAGTGTACCCTATACGTTGTTAGATCACTTTCCGGAAGATTTTCTATTGGTGGTCGATGAAAGTCATGTGACACTGCCGCAGGTTCGTGCCATGTACGCCGGCGACAGAGCCAGAAAGCAAACGCTGGTGGACTATGGATTCCGGCTGCCCAGTGCGTTCGACAACCGCCCGCTGAATTTCGAGGAATTCTACAGCCATGTGCATCAGGCAATCTATGTCAGTGCAACCCCCGGACCATTTGAAAAAGAGCATTCTGTACAGACCGTAGAACAGGTGATTCGCCCCACCGGTTTGCTGGATCCGGAAATCACTGTGCGTCCGGTAGACGGACAGATTGAAGATCTGTTTTCAGAAATCAATCTCCGTGCAGAAAAAAATGAGCGTGTACTTGTTACAACACTGACTAAAAAAATGGCAGAAGACCTGACGGCTTATTTGGAACGTATGGGCGTTCGGGTTCGGTATCTGCACCATGATATAGATACTGTAGAACGTATGGAAATTATCCGCGATCTGCGGCTGGGAGAATTTGATGTGCTGGTTGGCATCAACCTGCTCCGTGAAGGACTGGACATTCCGGAAGTTTCTCTGGTAGCCATTCTGGATGCGGATAAGGAGGGGTTCCTGCGAAGTGAAACCTCTATGATCCAGACAATCGGACGTGCCGCACGAAATGCACACGGACAAGTTATCATGTACGCCGACGAGATAACCGGTTCTATGGAACGGGCAATCACAGAAACAGAACGCCGTCGTGCCAAGCAACAAGCCTATAATGAAGCACACGGCATCATTCCGAAAACCATTCAAAAAGATGTGCGTGATGTCATTGAAATTACCACAAAAACAGAAGTGGAAAAGAAAACAACTGGCAAGAAGTTACGCGGCAAAGAAAAACGTGCATTGATCGAACAGCTGACTGTCCAGATGAAAGAAGCTGCAAAATTGTTGGAATTCGAACACGCCGCATATCTGCGGGATAAAATCAAAAAGCTGGAGGAGGAACAATAATTCATGTTGGATAAAATTGTTGTACGCGGTGCAAGAGCGAACAATCTGAAAAATATTGATGTGGAGATCCCACGAGATAAACTGGTAGTCATGACCGGACTTTCCGGCTCCGGAAAATCTTCTCTGGCATTTGACACCATCTTCGCAGATGGACAGCGTCGCTATATGGAAAGTCTCTCGTCTTATGCACGGCAGTTTCTGGGGCAAATGGAAAAACCTGATGTGGACAGCATCGAAGGCTTATCGCCGGCAATTTCCATCGATCAGAAAACCACTTCCAAAAACCCGCGTTCCACAGTGGGAACCGTAACTGAAATCTATGATTATCTCCGTCTGCTCTATGCCCGTATCGGCATTCCTCATTGTCCTGTCTGTGGCAGAGAAATTAAACAGCAGTCTGTTGATGAAATTGTAGACCGCATTCTGGCACTGGAGGCGGGAACACGAATTCAACTTCTGGCACCCATTGTCCGCGGGAAGAAGGGGCAGCATCTAAAAGCATTAGAAACGGCAAAGAAGTCTGGTTATGTTCGCGTTCGCATAGATGGAAATCAATACGATTTGTCTGAGCAAATCACGCTGGAAAAAAATAAAAAGCATACCATTGAAATCATTGTAGACCGACTTGTAGTAAAGCCGACAATCCGTCCGCGACTGACTGACAGTCTGGAAACAGTGCTCGCTTTGACAGGGGGATTAGCAGTTGTAGACGTGATTGGCGGAGAAGAAATGCTGTTCTCACAAAGTTATGCTTGTCCGGAACATGGCGTTTCCGTCGAAGAACTGACTCCTCGTATGTTCTCTTTCAACAATCCATTCGGAGCGTGTCCGCACTGTACCGGTTTGGGCGTATTTCAGGAAATTGATCCGAAGCTGGTGGTTCCGAATCGTGACTTGAGTATTCGTCAGGGTGCTATTAAGGCAGTGGGGTGGAATAGTCTGGACGACAATTCCATTGCTATGATGTATTATCAGGCAATCTCCGAAAAATACGGCATTTCTTTAGATGTTCCTGTAAAGGAACTCTCCAAGGAACAGCTGAACTTATTTTTGTACGGCACAAAAGAAGATCCACTGTTTCTGCATCGCACCACAGCCGGCGGCAGAACTGAGGGATTCCGTGCTCCGTTTGAAGGTGTAATTCCCAATCTGAAACGACGATTCGCAGACGGCGGGGAATGGGCAAAGGAAGAAATCAGCAGTGTGATGAGTGATGTAGCTTGTCCGGTGTGCCACGGCAAACGTTTGAAGCCGGAAGTACTGGCGGTTACAGTTGGTGACAAAAACATTATCGATCTGACTGAACTTTCCGTTACAAAAGCACTGGACTTCTTTGCTCAGCTGCAATTAACAGAACGGGAGCAATTTATTGCCGCACGAATCGTAAAGGAGATTCGGGAACGACTGGGATTCCTGAATAATGTGGGACTGGAATATCTGACACTTTCCCGCAATGCCGGTACGCTTTCCGGTGGCGAAAGCCAACGTATCCGCTTGGCAACACAAATCGGCTCCTATCTAATGGGCGTACTGTATATTCTGGACGAACCCAGTATTGGATTGCATCAACGGGATAACGATAAATTGATCGATACGCTGAAACGTCTGCGGGATTTGGGCAATACGCTGATCGTGGTAGAACATGACGATGACACCATTCTGGCAGCAGACTATGTGGTAGACATCGGTCCCGGTGCAGGAATTCACGGAGGAAATGTTGTCTATTCCGGTGATGTTCAGGGATTGCTTGCCTGCGAAAAATCGATTACCGGTCAATATCTCAGCGGGCAGCGAAAAATCCCGCTTCCCAAGGAACGCCGTACCGGAAACGGAAATATGCTAACCATTCATGGTGCAAGAGAGCATAACTTGAAAAACATTGATGTTTCCATTCCTCTTGGTGTATTTACCTGTGTAACTGGTGTTTCCGGCTCTGGAAAGTCCTCGCTGGTCAACGAGATTTTGTATAAATATCTGGCGGCAAGGCTGAACCGTGCAAGAACCCGCCACGGAGATTTTGACAGCATGGAGGGAACGGAGTTTCTGGACAAGGTCATTGACATTGACCAGTCGCCGATTGGACGGACACCTCGTTCCAATCCAGCAACCTATACCGGTGTATTTACCGACATTCGGGAACTGTTTGCCAAAACCAATGATGCCAAAGCCAAGGGCTATACCGCAGGACGTTTCTCTTTCAATGTCAAAGGAGGCAGATGCGAAGCATGTCAGGGCGACGGTATCCTGCGAATTGAAATGCACTTTCTGCCAGATGTTTACGTTCCCTGCGAAGTCTGCAAAGGAAAACGCTACAATCGAGAAACGCTGGCGGTAGAGTACAAGGGAAAGTCTATCTATGATGTACTGGAAATGACAGTAGATGAAGGCGTGGTATTCTTTGAAAATCACCCGAAAATTGCCCGAAAGTTGAAAACGCTGCAGGAAGTAGGACTGGGCTATCTGAAAATCGGTCAGCCGGCAACCACGCTCTCCGGCGGGGAAGCACAGCGTGTCAAACTTGCAACAGAACTTTCCAAACGTCCCACTGGAAGAACCATTTATATTCTGGACGAACCGACTACAGGCTTGCATACTGCCGATGTACACCGTCTGATCGAAGTACTTCAGCGTCTGACTGATACTGGGAATACTGTTGTAGTAATTGAACACAATCTAAATGTTATCAAGGTGGCAGACTGGATCGTAGATCTCGGACCAGAGGGTGGCGACCGCGGCGGCACCGTTGTTGTCAGCGGTACACCGGAACAGGTAGCAGCCTGTGCAGATTCTTACACAGGCAAGTACCTCAAGCCGTATCTGGAAAACTAAGGGAAACGTTGGAGAAAGTCAATCCACCTGCAAATTTTCCCGCAAAACTGGCGGATTTCCAAAAAAATCAGATTTTCCCACAATAGATTTTGGGCTTTTTAGAAAATCTCACGGAAAAGCTTGCAAATTTTTGTGAAATGGTGTATAATAAAACTGTATGAAATGCACCAACCGCATTTCAGAAAAATCGTTAAATTTCAGGCTGTATCGGATAATATATGAATTTCCCTTTCACGATGCAGTCTATCGCAGAAAGGATGTCAAACAAATGGCAGAGTTAAACAAGGTATCTGTAGACGATCTGAAAGTGACCGGCAAACGTGTTCTGGTTCGCGTGGACTTCAATGTTCCGATGAAGGACGGCGTTATCACAAATGATAACCGTATTCAGGCAGCACTGCCGACCATCAACAAGCTGGTTTCTGAAGGTGCAAAGGTAATTCTGTGCTCTCATCTGGGCAAGCCGAAGAATGGTCCGGAGGAAAAGTTCTCTCTGAAGGCTGCTGCTGCTCGTCTGGCTGAACTGGTTTCCGCAAAGGTTACTTTTGTTCCGTCTGATGTTGTTGTAGATGATACTGTAAGAACTGCTGTAGACAAAATGCAGAACGGTGAGATCGTTGTTCTGGAAAACACCCGTTTCCGCAAGGAAGAAACCAAGAACATCGAATCCTTCAGCAAGGATCTGGCTTCTATCGCTGATGCATTTGTTATGGACGCATTCGGCAGTGCACACAGAGCACACTGCTCCACTGTCGGCGTAACAGAATTCGTAAAGGAAACTGCTGTCGGCTATCTGATGCAGAAGGAGATCAAGTTCCTCGGCAATGCTGTTGAAAATCCGGTTCGCCCGTTCGTTGCAATTCTGGGCGGTGCAAAGGTTGCAGATAAGCTGAACGTTATCTCCAACCTGCTGGAAAAGTGCGACACCCTGATTATCGGCGGCGGTATGGCTTATACCTTCCTGAAGGCACAGGGCTATGAAGTTGGTACTTCTCTGGTAGATGACACCAAGATCGACTATTGCAAGGAAATGCTGGAAAAGGCAAAGGCAAACGGCAAGGCTCTGCTGCTGCCGGTAGACACCGTAACTGCTTCTGAATTCCCGAACCCGATCGATGCTGCAATCGAAGTTGTTACCTATGATTCCAACAAGATTCCGGCAGACAGAATGGGTCTGGATATTGGCGAAAAGACACAGGCTCTGTTTGCAGATGCAGTTAAGACTGCAAAGACTGTTGTATGGAACGGACCGATGGGCGTATTCGAAAACCCGATTTTGAACAAGGGTACTGTTGCTGTTGCACAGGCTCTGGCAGATACTGATGCTACCACCATCATCGGCGGCGGCGACTCCGCAGCAGCAGTAATGCAGCTGGGCTTCGCAGACAAGATGAGCCACATTTCCACTGGCGGCGGTGCATCTCTGGAATATCTGGAAGGCAAGGTTCTGCCGGGCGTTGCAGCAATCGCTGACAAGGACTAATCAAAATAAGAACGCAGCTGTTTTGTGCTGCTACAAACAGGAGGATTCTGTGAAAATGGAAACCTCCGTTTGTGCTGTCTTGGGAAAGGAATGATACCATGAAAAAATGGGAAGTGCAGGATTCTGTCAAAAATGCGTTTTTGAATCCGGCTGCTGCATTTGCACTGGGTGCATTTTGCGGTCTGGCAATCGGAATGCTCTGTATGCCTTTTTCCAAAGGCATCGTCATCGGCAGCTATAATGGAAGCAACAACAAGGAATCCCACGAAGAAGGGGATTATATTACAGATGCAGAAGCATCAGAATCATCAGAAAAGAGGAATTTGTCATGAACAAGGCACTGAGAAAGGCAATTATTGCCGGCAACTGGAAGATGAACAAGAACCGCAAGGAAGCAGCAGAACTGATCAACGCTCTGAAGCCGATCGCAGCTGACAAGACCTGTGGTGTTATCATTTGTGTACCGTTTACCAATCTGGAAACCGCACTGTCCCTGACTGAGGGCACAAATATCGAAGTTGGTGCAGAGAACGTACATTTCGAAAAGAGTGGTGCATTCACCGGCGAAATTTCCGCTGATATGCTGACCGAAATGGGCGTAAAGTATGTCATCGTTGGTCACTCTGAACGCAGACAGTACTTCGGCGAAACCGATGAAACTGTAAATAAGCGTACTACTGCTGCAATTGAAGCTGGCATGACTGTTATCCTGTGCGTTGGTGAAACACTGGCAGAACGGGAACTGGGCATCACAGAAGAAGTTGTTGCAAAGCAGGTAAAGGTTGCTCTGCACGGTCTGACTGCAGATCAGGTAAAGAATATCGTTATCGCTTATGAGCCGGTATGGGCAATTGGCACTGGTAAGACTGCTACTGCAGAACAGGCTGAAGAAGTTTGTGCATTTATCCGTGCAACTGTTGCTTCTCTGTACGATCAGGCAATTGCAAACGGTATGACTATTCAGTACGGCGGTTCTATGAACGAAAAGAACTGTGCAGAACTGCTGGCAAAGGAAAACATCGACGGTGGTCTGATCGGCGGTGCTTCTCTGGTTGCTGAAAAGTTCGGCGTACTGCTGGCAGAAGCTTCTAAGTAATCTAAAATTTTAGGCAATACCATATAATAAAACGGGTGTTACCTTTATCCAATACGCAATCAGGCAGTGCCGTACAGAGCCGTAAGGTGACTGCACGGTGCTGCCTTTTTGGAAGAAAAGGAGAAATACAACATGAGCAAAAAACCTGTTGCATTGATTATCATGGACGGCTTTGGTCATAATCCCAGTGATTACGGCAATGCAATCCACGCAGCAAAGAAGCCAAATCTGGACAAATATATGCAGGGCCCGAATACCCTGATCGGTGCCAGCGGGCTGGACGTTGGTCTTCCGGACGGTCAAATGGGCAACTCGGAAGTTGGTCACACTAACATCGGTGCCGGCAGAATCGTTTATCAGATGCTGGTAAAGATTACAAAGGATATTGAGGACGGCAAGTTCTTCGAAAATCCTGCAATTTCCGCAGCAATGGACGCTTGCAAAGAAAAGGGAACTGCTCTGCACCTGATGGGTCTGCTCTCTCCGGGCGGCGTGCACAGCCACATTTCTCACCTGTACGGACTACTGGAAATGGCAAAGCAAAAGGGTCTGTCCAAGGTATATGTACATGCATTTCTGGACGGCCGTGACGAACCGCCGGCATCTGCCGCTGGTTTCATGAAGGAAGCAGTTGCCAAGCTGAATGAAATCGGCGTTGGTAAAATTGCCACCATTTCTGGTCGTTATTATGCAATGGATCGTGACAATGCATGGGATCGTGTAGAAAAGGCATATGATGCAATGGTTCTGGGCGAGGGTGTACAGACCACTGCTGATCCGGTAAAGGCAATCGAGGACAGCTATGCTAACGATGTTACCGACGAATTTATGCTGCCGACCGTTTTGGAAAAGGACGGCACTGTTAAGGCAGGGGACAGCATGGTATTCTTCAACTTCCGTCCGGACCGTGCAAGACAGCTGACACGTTGCTTCGTAGATCCAGATTTCAACGGCTTCGAGAGAAAGAATGGTTATTTCCCGGTACAGTTCGTTTGCATGGCTCAGTATGATGCATCCATGCCGAACGTTTCCGTTGCATATCCGCCGGAAGATCTGCACATGACACTGGGTGAATACCTGAGTAAGTGCGGCAAGACACAGCTTCGTATTGCAGAAACACAGAAGTATGCACACGTTACATTCTTCTTCAACGGCGGCAGAGAACAGACCTTTGACGGAGAAGACCGCATTCTGGTCAAGAGCCCTGACGTTCCGACTTTCGATCTGAAACCGGAAATGAGTGCATACGAAGTAACAGATAAGGTTGTTGAAGCAATCGACAGCGATAAGTATGATGTCATCATTCTGAACTATGCAAACTGCGATATGGTTGGGCATACCGGTGTCTTTGATGCCGCAGTCAAGGCTGTAGAAGCAGTAGACACTTGTGTTGGTCGCATGGTTGATGCAATCATGAAAAAGGACGGTATCGCATTCATCACCGCTGATCACGGCAATGCTGACAAGATGCTGGAAGCAGACGGCACACCGTTCACTGCACACACTACCAATCCGGTACCGTTTATCGTAGTTGGCAAGGATTGCAAGCTTCGCGAAGGCGGCGTTTTGGCAGATATTGCTCCGACAATGCTGGAGGCAATGGAACTGCCGCAGCCGGAAGAAATGACTGGCAAGAGCCTGTTCGCGTAAATCATAACTTTAGTAAATTTCGCATAAAAAAGCACTTGTACAATATTCTGTACAAGTGCTTTTTGCATTTCATATAGATATATATCAATTAGAAATCAATTTCCGTGTCGTAGTAGCAAGCTTTCAGCAGCTTTTCCATTTCTTCTTGAGAGGGTTGACGCGGATTGGAACCAGTGCAGGCATCGGCGATAGCATTCTTTGCCACTTCCGGCAGCTTTTCCAAAAATTCCTTTTCATCAATGATAGAAGTATCTGCCTTTACGCCGCTCTTACCGTAATTCTTAATGCCCTGCGGAATATCCAACTGGTCATTCATGGAACGGAGTTCTGCAATCAACGAATCAACTTTTTCCTCTGTTGTTGCACCAGACAAACCAATAAAGGATGCGATTTCTGCGTACCGATTTGCAGCTTCTTCATTTTTCGAATTATACTTGATGACCTTTGGCAGATACATTGCATTGGCACAACCGTGAATGATGTGGTCGCCGGTATAAGCCGCACCAGTCTTGTGTGCCATAGAGTGTACGATACCCAACAGTGCATTTGAGAATGCCATACCAGCCAAGCACTGTGCATCATGCATTGCCGCACGAGCTTCCATATCTCCGTCGTAAGACTTCTTCAAGTTGTTATGAATCATCTTGATTGCATGCAGTGCCAACGGGTCAGTATAATTGCAGTGCAGGGTGGATACATATGCCTCGATCGCATGTGTCATAGCGTCCATACCAGTATGTGCAACCAGCTTTTTCGGCATAGTTTCTGCCAGTTCCGGATCTACAATGGCAACGTCCGGCGT
This sequence comes from Ruminococcus sp. OM06-36AC, assembly GCF_003438725.1. Taxonomy (NCBI): domain Bacteria; kingdom Bacillati; phylum Bacillota; class Clostridia; order Eubacteriales; family Oscillospiraceae; genus Ruminococcus; species Ruminococcus sp. OM06-36AC. Next base: position 310,325 of record NZ_QSTT01000002.1, on the reverse strand, counting down.
GATATTAAAGTCAGCCAACGGATACTTAATGCCTTTGTGATAGTCCGTAATTACAGAAAATGCAGTTACTTCTGTCGCAGTACCCGATGTAGACGGAATTGCACAAAATTTTGCTTTTGTTCGCAATGTCGGAAAGCTAAACGGTGTAATGATTTCTTCAAATGTAGTATCCGGATACTCATAGAATACCCACATCGCCTTTGCAGCATCAATCGGAGAGCCACCACCCATGGCAACGATCCAATCCGGCTGGAATTTCCGCATTACTTCTGCACCCTTCATTACGGTTTCTACAGAAGGATCCGGTTCAACACCTTCAAACAACTCCACTTCCATGCCGGCTTCTTTCAAATAAGCCACCGCCTTGTCCAAAAAGCCAAACCGCTTCATGGAACCGCCGCCAACAACTACAATTGCTTTTTTGCCAGTCAGCGTTTTTAATGTTTCCAAAGAACCTGTGCCATGATACAAATCTCTTGGCAATGTAAATCTACCCATGATACAAATACCTCCAGTGTACACGAGTTTCCGGAGCATTTCCCAGCAAACTCTTTTGACAATATTCTTTCTGGAAATACATGTTGCTGCAATCGTGCACCGCTACATGATTTCCAATTTCAAACAGCACTGCACAAAGCTTGTACGTAAGATGCATTTGGTAAATTGCGTGCAAAATCGACAAATAAACCTTGTGCTGTACTGCCTTTATTATAATCCTTTTGGGTAAGAATGTAAATAGGTAGTATTGTAAACTATTTATGAATCCGTCAAGATACCGCTATCGAGCGATACTGCAATGGGGAATACCCTGTCTGCCTGCGAAACACCCGATTGAAATAGCTAACATTTTCATACCCACAAGAAAAAGCAATTTCTAAAACAGTTTCATCAGTTTCCAGTAACAATGCCTGTGCCTTTTCAATTCGGACAGCGTTTAAATATGCCGTAAAGTTTTGACCTGTAGCAATGCGAAAATAGCGGGAAAAATATTTTTCAGACATATGAAACTGCTCTGCCATAACTGTAATGGTCAAAGGAGCAGCATAATGCCTCTGAATAAAATGCAACATTTCTTTCAAGCGTTTGCTTTTTTCACTGGGGGAATGCTGCACCGAAACAATCTGATGTTGGCAGAGCATTTGTGCAATTATTTGCAAAAGCTGTGCCTTTACCATAAGTTCATACCCAACACTTTTTTGCTCCGCGGCAATTTGAATCTGATACAAGGTTTCACGCAGAAAATATTTTTCAGTTTCATTGGTAACTTGTACCGGAAACCGCAGTACCCCTTGTACAATTTGTTCCAAGTAAGTCTGAGCAGCATCGCTTTCTGAAAAAGTCAATGCCTGTAACGGAAAAATAACTGTACGATATACTAACTGATTATCCTCTGAAACAATTCGGTGCAGTTCCTCCTGATTGATACAGAAAATATCGCCCTCTACTGCGGAAAACGTTTCATTTCCAATTGTAATTACCGCTGTACCATGCAGCATTTGCATAATTTCTATATTTCTGTGCCAATGCAGCGGTACCAGAAAATGCTGATTTCCATCTGCACGTGTCACAAAACATTCCATAGGGAATCGTGGGGTACCATGTTTTCGCTTCTCATAAAATTTCTGTTTTTCCAATTCCGACACCTCTGTTTCTTTTTTTCTCTGCATTTTGACAATCAGAGAAAATTAGTGGAAAAAGTACAAGAATCCGAGGATATAGTACTAGATTTTACGGATTATTACAGATATAATATAACACAGAACAGGCAATCTGTCAACCATTGATCTATCAACTTTAGGAGGTTTATATATGAAATTTCAGGACAATTTTTTATGGGGAACTGCTTCCGCCGCATATCAGGTAGAAGGTGCATATCAAGACGATGGCAAAGGCTTAAACGTCTGGGATGCTTACACACAGGAAGACGGTCATGTGGCACACAGCGAAAACGGAAATATTGCATGCGACCACTATCATCACTTCAAAGATGATGTGAAAATGATGAAAAAAATGGGCATTCGCAATTACCGGTTTTCAATCAGCTGGACAAGAGTTTTGCCGGACGGTACTGGAAAAGTAAATCAGAAGGGATTGCAGTTCTATTCTGATTTGGTAGACGAACTGCTGGCAAACGGCATTGAGCCGTTAGTAACGCTGTTTCACTGGGACTATCCTCTGGCACTGCATCAAAAGGGTGGCTGGCTGAATCGTGATTCCTCAGACTGGTTTGCTGAATATGCCAAAGTCGTAGTCGATGCTCTGTCCGACCGTGTAAAGTATTGGATGACCATTAACGAACCGCAGGTATTCATCGGCTGCGGCTATGCCATTGGAAAATTTGCTCCTTTCGAGGTGCATCAGGCACACGACTTGACTCGCATGACACACAACGTTTTGCTGGCTCACGGAAAAGCAGTACAGGTGATCCGGAAGTATGCAAAGCAGAAGCCAACTGTTGGATTTGCCTTTGCAACACCCTGCTGCACACCGGAAAGCAATACACCGGAAGCCATTGCAGAAGCAAAACGTAAGAGTTTCGCTTTTACTAAGAATCGCTTCCCATTTGAACTTGCTTGGTGGGCAGATCCGATCTTCTTTGGCAAGTATCCGGAAGAAGCTTATCGGATTCTTGGAAACGACATGCCGGAAATTCTGGAAGGGGATATGGAAATCATCTCTCAGCCGGTCGATTTTTACGGTGTCAATATTTATGAGAGCAAGGCTACGGAAACAGAATTTGGCTATGCAGAAAACGCTTATATCGGCTGTGCAAGAACACAAATGGGTTGGCCGGTAACACCTGAGGTACTGTACTGGAGTCCGTTGTTCCTATATGAACGCTATCAGAAACCGATTCTGCTTAGTGAAAACGGTATGGCAAGCCATGACTGGGTACAGCTGGACGGTAAAGTTCATGATCCGCAGCGAATTGATTTCATGAAACGGTATCTGCGGGAACTGTATCGTTCGATGCAGGACGGAGCAAAGGTAATGGGTTACATGTACTGGTCTGTCATGGACAATTTCGAATGGGCTGACGGTTATGATAAGCGTTTCGGTTTGGTACACGTGGATTATCAGACACAAAAGCGTACCATAAAGGATTCTGGTTATTTCTACCGCGATGTAATTAACACTAACGGAGAAGCCATTTTCAGTGATACTTGGACGGAACAGTAATTCTGATTGTTCAGTAAATACATTCCATAACAAAAAATAGAAACGCTCTGGAAAGCTTTGTTTAATCCGCTTTCCAGAGCGTTTTTCACGTAAAAATAGAAATTACAATTTCAGGAACAGAGCAGAGAATAAAATCAACAGCATGCAAATCGGGCAGATAAATTTGATCATAACACGATACAAACCTTTCACACGAAAGCGTGCATTCTTCTCGATTTCATCTTCTACAAAAGTTGTTTTTACAACAAATCCAACCAACACACAAGTCATCAATGCGACAATCGGCATCATAATGTTATTGCTAATATAGTCGAAGAAGTCCAGGAACTGCATGTGGAAAATAGTGAAATCAGACCAAATGCTATATCCAAAGACAGAAAGTAAACCGATCAGAAACGATATGCCGGTAACAATCAGGCAACTGGGAATCCGTTTCCAGTGGAATCGTTCTTCCACAATGGAAACAACTGTTTCCATCAAAGAAATGGAAGATGTCATTGCAGCCAGTACCACCAACAAGAAAAATACTGCACCAACGATCTGTCCGCCCAACATTTCCTTGAAAACATTCGGGAGTGTGATAAACATCAGACTTGGACCAGCATTCAAAGCATTTTCATCACCACCGGAAAAGACAAAAACTGCCGGAACGATAATCAGTCCAGACAGAAAAGCTACCAAAGTGTCGAACACTTCAATCTGGCGAACAGAACTTTCAATGTTATCTTCTTTCCGCATGTAAGAACCATATGTAATCATAATACCCATTGCCAATGACATAGAATAGAACAACTGTCCTACTGCGGCAATTACTGTTTTTATAGAAAACTGGTTGAAATCCGGCTTGACATAGTAGATCAATCCATCAATTGCTCCCGGCAAAGTCAACGTATAGATACTAATTCCTACAATCAGAATCAACAATACCGGCATCATTAGCTTGCTGACTTTCTCTACCCCTTTTTGCACACCTAGCATAACAACTACTGTGGTAAGGAGAATGAAAATTGCAAAAAACAACATCGGTGATCCGGCATGACCGATAAAGTTAGAGAAATAAGAACCGTCACCGGCCGCACTTGCTCCAGAACCAGTTGTAAATATCACCAGATATTTCAGCACCCAACCTCCGATCACACAGTAGTAGGGAAGGATAATTACCGGAATCGCTCCTGCTAGCCAACCAAGCGGTTTGAAATGACAGTTCATATCTGAATATGCCTGTATGACACTTTTTCCGGTACGCCGTCCAATGGCAATCTCTGTGACCATCAGGGCAAAACCAAACGTAACCGCAAAGATCAAATAGACCAGAAGGAACATACCGCCGCCGTATTTCGCAGCAAGATAAGGGAAACGCCAAATATTTCCCAATCCAACAGCAGAGCCCGCAGCTGCTAAAATAAATCCCAGCTTGGATCCAAATCCGCTTTTGACTTGTGTAGTTTTTGATTGCATATGATAAAATACTCCTCTCTTTTCACTTGAAGCATGCTAATATGAAAATATCAACAAGTTCAATTTTCTGTACACCAGCACAAAAGTGCGTTCACAAAGATTTCTTTTATCACACCTGTGAGCACACTCTATTTAGTATACACGATTTCTGTAGAATTGTCAATGAATATTATGAAAAATCACAATGAAATCCTATGGATATATCATAAAACGCCGCCCTGTTTTGCAGAGCGACGCTGTACGAAAAAGATTGATTTTATTCTGTCATTTTGCTTAAGGCAATACCGCACAAAGAGCGTCTGGCGACTTTGCGCGCCATCTGCTTGCAAATTTCCCGTCATATTTCACAAAAATGCTCGTGAATACATCAAGTATTCACTCCGCTTTTTGTTTCATCTGACGAAAAATTTGACGACGCATCTGTCGCACAATCTTTGTGCGGTATTGCCTTAAACGATTTCAGCAAGAGGAATTGTCACAGTTTTTCTGTCACCGGTTTTATTGTAAGGATAAGAAACTTCCAATTCTTTTTCCCGAACGGTAATCTGCAAATTGCCAAAGGAGCACACATTATTTCCGGAATCGTCTTTTGTCCAGACTGCCTGAGAATCCGAGAACACGGAAAACGCTTCGTCCAGCGGCAGGGAAGCCAACCGATTAAAGTTGTGATATAGAACTATGCCAGACGGCGAGGTACTGTACAAAATCACTTCGCTGTAATTTCCAAAGCTATACTGATTGACAGCAAACCCTTCTCCCATGGTATCCGGAATTGTCGTAAATGCCCATGCTCCATTATTCAGCAAAAACTCATCATTATAATCCGCATAAGTAACTTCTGCATTTTCTGCAATATTCTTGGAAACTGCAAGCATACTGATCTGCATAACTCCGTCGCAGGATACAGGCTGTTTTTTTCGACAGGATACTGTGATTTTACGAGTGTTTTCATTTTGGGTAACCCGGAACACAGTTCGACTGGTGCCTGCAATATCATCATCCACAGATAAATAAAGTGCTTTTTTCTCAAAAAAGCTTTCCGGATATAATTGCAGCAATGTATCGGCTGTGATGTATTCATCTGTGATATTTGCACTTTGAAGCACCGTCCGCAATTCTTCCCTTGAAGAAATCCACTGTTTTTTCATGGAAGAAATGTTCAATACATCATAATATCGCAAGCTTGCAGAAATCTCGGTTTCTCCGACTTCTTTCCATGCTGGTTTTTTTCCGTTCCACTGCTCTATAGGAACTGCAACCCAAAGCAAGTCGATTCCAGTACCGGAGGTGCCGTCAATTTCTGTTCCACTGTAAAAAATCTCAATGTAGCCATTGTCCTGCTGCACAACTTTTTCGGGTGCATAGACTACAGAATTGCATTTTACAGTCGGACGTGCAAACAGCACATAGTCTGCAAAGAACGCATCGTTAAAATAGTCACGCAATTGCTGGGTAACTGCATTTTCATACAAAGGAGCGAGGCTATCCTCAAAGTCCTGTTCCGATGTCAGCACCATTTCCGGACGGCTGTTCAATGCACGATTCCAGCCGCTTTTGGTAACTGCTTGAATATTTTGTTCCACTGAAAGTTGACAGCTGCTTGTGTCCAATGTTTTAGAATTCCACACCGGTGCTTTTCCATTCCATTGGGACTTGGGCAAAGCAACCAAAAGCAGATCAATAGATTTTGAATGAAAACCGTTGCAAAGTTCCTGTTGATAAGTGATCTGCAGCGTTCCGGTTTTATCCTGTGAAACTTCACAAATTATATTTTCATAGTCGTTTCCGTCTGGTTTTGCAACGAGATCAACAAACAGCACATGGGAAGCAAAAAACTCCGAATCATAGTATTTTTTCAGATTTTCTGTTGCTTTTTCTCCCAACAGCGATGTAATTTGTTCCTCCAATTCTTCCGCAGTAGAAAAAACCAATGCAGAATCGGAACTCTTCGCTTTGTCCCAACCCTGTTCTGTTGCTGTGGTAATATTGAACAGCATATCATACGACGGGAAAATCCAATTGGTATCCCATACAACTTCTTCACCGTGATACTGTGTTTTCGGAATCGTCACCTGAAGCAGCATTCTGCTGTCGATACCAACACAATCCATGAGCATGCCAGAACGATTCGATGCCTTTATGTGCATTTTTCCGTCGGTACCATGAAAAACATCATCAATAGAAAAGAACTCCTGTGTTCCGGCAGGAACTACCGGTGAGATATTGACCAGCAACACATGACTTTGGAAAAATTCTTCTGTATATTGATTGCAGAACGGTTCGGTATTAAGCAGACTATTTTGGGAACCTAGTTCCACGGCAAACTGTTCCCCATATGCATTCCATTCGTCCATTGTGGAAATCACTGCCGGCATAGAGTCTATTTCAGATTCATTTTTGAAATAGACATTGTGAATTGCTGTGGTAGGCGTAAGTGTTCCCTTCTGCGATGTATCCTGTTCCGGCAGGGTAGTGGTGATATGCACCAAAAATCGCAGTAGGGAAGTGGTGTCCTGCATATCGATCGTTCCAGAGGAAGAATCCTGATAGCAATCCCCATTCCGCATCTGCTGTGTATTCAGTATAACGACACCAGCCACATATTTGTTCAGGAGGACAGCATCGTTAATGGCAATTCTTCCGTCCAAATCAATATCCCCATAGAGAGCATCAGCAGGAACTTCTTGTTTGGTGGAAGAACTGGTACTGGTTTCTGTAGAAGCAGAGGCAGTTGAGGTAGTGGTTATTGTGGTTGCGGTTTCGCTTTCCGTAGAAGTCCGCTGCTCCTGCGTTGTAGTTGCAGTAGAAACTGGTATAGATGTAGTGATTTCTGAAGTCGTTTGACTTGTGCCTTCAGTAGATTCTGTGGTTGTCTGGATTGTTGTAATTGCAGCAGTAGTTTCTGTGGAAATATTTGCTCGCAGATAGTGCATCTCCGCATAGAATTCCCGAAACGGCTGTTCCACATTTCCACCAGTAGGCACCTTTTTTGCAATCGCATTCCAGTCTGCCTGTGTTCCGTCATAATATATATCCCGCAATGCAGTATCAGAGAAAGCATCAGCTTCCAGAACCTGAATCGAATGCGGCAAGGTCAGATTAGTCAAGGATTGGTTGTAGAAAAATACACCCTGTGCAATCGTTTCCACGCCGTCCGGCACAGAATACGAACTTTTCAGTGTGTTTTCATTTTCTGCAAGAGCATTCGGATAAGCATACAGTATTTTTTCTTCCTTGTCATAGAGCACGCCGTCTACACTGGTATACGCCGGATTATGCTCATCAACTTCGATTCTCTGCAAATCTGTACACGCCTGAAAGGCAATTCCGCCGATCTGGGTGACACTCTCCGGAATATAAATAGAAGTTAACTGACTCGAAAAGAAGGCCCCTTCTTGAATCGTCGTTACCGGCAGACCGTCAATGGTATCCGGCAGCACAATGTCTGTTTCATCTGCACGAAATCCTGTAATTTCCACATAAGTATCATGTTTGTTGTATTTCAGTAACGCGGCATCTGTTGCTGTTACATCAGAAATAGCCGTTGTTTCTAATGCAGCGGCAGTCATGCTGCTGATGGGAGCAACCTGTACAAGCATTGCACCAAAAACCGCAAGTGCAATCCATTTTTGTTTCATCTTGCTTTCCTCCATTTCATGTAATTTTTCAGTTGAATTTGTGAATGGCATCTACCAGTTCGCTGCCCGTAAAAGTAAGCGGGTTATTGGCATCCGAATTAAAGTATACGCCGTTTTTCCAATAGAATTCCGAGTATCGAACATATGCTCCGTCAGGCACCGCATCTCCGCCATCATTCAAGAAATATAGGAGCGTTTCTCCGACTTTAGGAAGTGATATATCTCCATTGTTCTCAAACAGACTGGTTTCTGCTGCCTGCTCTGCCGTCATATTCCATTGTTCCGGTGTTTCTCCTATATAGGAAAGATATTCCGTCATTGGCATATAACCGCCCTTTATATAAATTGAAATGCAATCTCCGTAATGCAACTCTTTTGCCGAATCAAAAACCATTTCCAGTTTGACATCAACTTGAATCCACGGCTGTCCCTGAATACTGGTATAAGTTACAGCATTTGTTGTGCCGAGTACAATCGTATCCGATTTTGCAATCAGATCTGAAAGTGTGTCAAATGTTATACCTACTGAGGCAACTTCCCAAACGTGTTTTGCAACTGTATAACTGCATGGCGGCTGTACCGTATAATCTTTTGTTTGCATGGGTTCACAGGAATCAGCACGCGTTGTGACGGTCTGTATATCATTTTTGCCGTCCATATAGCGTGTTGTTGTCTGTGCAGCAGTCGTATGCTCTGATGCAACTGCTGTTGATGCAAGGGGAGTGGTCATATGCTTTGTGCCAGTCGTTGTTCTTTTCCGTGTGGTAGAATATGCAACAGAAGTCACAACTGCTTTTGCTGTTGTCGTATCAAATCTTCTTACAGTTGAAACCGCCATTGTAGTTTGCTTGGAATCCGAAGTCGATTTTTCCGGTACTTGGTGAGAGGTGGTATGTTTGGATACTGTACTGGTTGAACTTGACAGAGTATTTTCTGCGGTTGCTAAAACTGTTTCAGCAGAATTTTTTTCACCGGTAGTAACTGTTGTTCGTGTTGTTTCTGCCGTAGTCGTTGTTGCCGGCTCTGTCCAGGCTGTTGTTGTGGTTTCCTGCGGCGGAACAACCTCGAGTTGATCTCTGGAATCGAAAAACGCTTGATACGCACCATACCCGATGCCCAGTACCGCAGCTGCACAGAACACCATTGCAGACTGTCGAATCCACTTCGGATACCGCTGAAAAAAGAGGGGAGTGGCGGTATCTTGTGATTGTTCAGCCTGTATTTGCTGTAGAAACTGTGCTTTTCTTTGAGGAGCAGGCGGTTCAAAACAGTCTTGCAGTGCCTTTTTATATTTCCGTTTCATACCCGTCTGCCTCCTTTCCAAAATGTTTTCGCAGTTTTGCCAGTATAGCTTTCAATTTTCGATGCAGTGCAAAGCGGGATATTCCGTACAGCTGGCTCATCACCGCGACAGGCACTTCATTGACATAACGGAGCAGGATCAGTTCCCGTTCTTCCGCTGTCAATTCTGAAAGAGCATTTCGCAGTGCTACATGTGTGATAAAATCATCATCTTGTACAGAAACAACCGGCATATTTTCCTCACTGAGGGGTTCGGCAGAGGGCTTGCGGTATGTATCAATACAAAGATTTCTTGCAATTACATACAAATACTGCAATTCTTTTCCGGTACTTTGATACTGCGGATGCTGATAGTATCTCAAAAATGTTTCCTGCGTCAAATCTTCTGCAAGTTCCTGACATCTGGTATGAAAAAAACAATATCGATAGATCTTGTCATATTGCTGCGACAGATTCATAGGCACTGCATCTCACCCCTCTCATTGGCATTAACGTTTAAACTGGAAAAATGTGCGTTTAAATTTGTAAATATTTTTTGAACTATAAAATTCTATGACATATCAGAATGTATTTCAACGGTGCTATTCATTTTTATGTGAATATGCTCTATATCATAATCCCCAGTATACCATAATTTTAACAAGTTTGCAAATTTGCTGTTTTTCTGAAAATGTATTTTGAACAGCTGGACAATCCCCCAAAATTGTGCTATAATAAAAAAGGCGGGATTTGTCCTGCCGGATTTTATCGAAAAGGGAGTCTTACAAATGAGAAAAAATTTTGGAGCACAGACATGGATGTATCCGATGCCGGTTCTCATCGTCGGCACCTATGATGAAAACGGAAGGCCCGATGCCATGAATGCGGCTTGGGGCGGCATTTATGAAACCAATCAGATCATGCTTTGCTTGAGTGAAAGCCACAAGACGACAAAGAATATTCGAGCAAAGGGTTCTTTCACAGTCAGCTTTGCAACTGCGGATACGGCTGTTCCAGCTGATTATGTGGGTTTGGTTTCCGGAAATAACACACCGGATAAAATGGAAAAGTCCGGTCTGCACGCAGAAAAGAGTGCTACAGTTGATGCTCCGCTGTTTCAGGAATTCCCGATGGCATTGGAGTGCAAGCTGGTAAAGTTCAATGAAGACGGCATTGTTGTCGGCGAAATTGTCAATGTTTGTGCTGATGAGCGTGTGCTGGACGAAAATGGAAAGATTGATACTGACAAGGTAAATCCGATTGTTTTCGACAGCGTTGCTCACACCTATCGCAAACTGGGTGAAAAAGTTGGCACCGCATTTTCTGACGGCAACCAGCTGAAATAAAAACATATTCTAAGTCAAATCTAAAAAGCAAAAATCACGCAGTTTCAAAAAGCTGCGTGATTTCTATGCGATAGCGATACTATTGAATTTACCACATCAGAGAAGTGAGATCGTCCAGAATACAACCAGCAGCTTTGACTGCCTTACCGGCATTTTTTCGAATGTCATGCTTCTGCTTAGAGGTTGCCTTGGACATCATATAACAAACTGTTCCTACAGTTGCACCAACTGTAACCCCGCGAACTACAGATTTTACGGTCATTTTTGCATACTCCTTTCCGCATTTTCATTTTTCAGCGATTTCTGCTGCATGCTTATTATGCGAAAAGAAGACTGCATTTATCCCTGTATATCCATTCCACAACTGGAAAAGAGAGGGCTTTTATGAAATTATCACAATTGAACATCGTTTTAGTCGAACCGCAAATTCCGCAGAATACCGGAAATATTTCCAGAACCTGTGCCGTTACTGGAGCAAGGCTGCATTTAGTGGAACCTCTTGGATTTACGGTGACAGACAAGCACCTCAAGCGTGCGGGGTTGGACTATTGGGACAAGCTGGACTTGACATATTACACGAACTGGGAGGACTTTTGCGACAAAAATCCGGAAGGGGAGAGGTATTTCTTCACAACAAAGGGCAGACATATTCACAGTGATGTTTCTTATCCAACAGATAAACCTGTGTATCTGGTATTCGGCAGAGAAGACAAAGGACTGAACGAATCTCTGCTAGTACAACATCCGGACACCTGTGTTCGCATTCCTATGCGAAATACCCTTCGCAGTCTGAACCTTTCCAATTCTGTGGCAATTGCAGCATATGAAGTATTACGGCAATGGGAATATCCAGAGTTATCTGTAGAAGGCGAACTGACACAGTTTACATGGGAATAAAATACTTTGAAATTGATATAAAAACAACGGGCAAGTTACATGATTATTGTAACTTGCCCGTTGTTTTAGCAATACATATCAATGTTATGTATTAGTGATTCACTCTGGATTTGTAATATCTGTATTCTCTGATTTCGATTCATGATCTTCATTGTTTTCCTGCTCAGCTTGACTTTGACTGTTTCTTTCAAAGTGTGCCAGAGGCGAACTGTCTGTCGCATGTTTCAAAATCTGATTGGACAAATGGGTGTAGATCTCTGTTGTAGAGGTGCTTGCATGTCCCAATACTTCTTTTAGCGTCAATGCATCAACATTTCCGTACTGATACATCAGCGTTGCCGCAGTATGCCGCAGCTTGTGGGTAGAAAAGCCTTGTCCGCCAAGATCTGCCTGTGCCAACGCAGTTTCTACTACTTGCTGCACACGCCGTTTGCTGATCCGTGTATGCCGCTTGCTCAGGAAAACAGCAGTTTCCGCAGAGCCCTCAGGCAACTCACGAACTTGTAAGTACGCGTGAAGTGCGTCCATACAGGCTTCATTTAAGTACACCATGCGTTCCTTATTGCCTTTGCCCAGCACACGCATTTTGGCTTCCTTGAAGTTGATGTCTGAAAGATTCAAACCCACCAGTTCGCTAAGCCGTATTCCGCAATTCAAGAACAATGTCAATATGCAATAATCCCGTTCTGGATATGCAGAATTCAAAGATTGCAGCAATTGCTGGCTTTGTTCCAATGTCAAATATCGCGGCAAAGCTTTTTTCGGCGATGGCAGTTCCAATTGCTCAGTCGGGTCTTGCGAAATCAATTTCTGATGTTGGCAGAGATAGCGGAAAAAGCTACGCAGTGCAGAAACTTTTCGGCCGCGGGCACGATCATGATTTTCACGTTCTTCTGTAACATAATACAGATAGTTATATAAGTCCTGCAATGTCACAGATTGCAAAGCAGATATGGACATATCTTTGATCGGAATCTGCTGCAAGTCGTTGATGTCCTGAAACTGCGGCTCACGCATCATGCGAAGATACTTCAGAAACAAACGAATGTCCAGGTAGTATTCCTGTACCGTACGGCTAGACAATGATTTCGTTACAGTGATATATAAAATATAATCCAGAAAAAAATCAGGGCACTGTTTGCGATCAATTTCCAAAATAATTGCCCTCCCCTCGTAATTGGGCCCTCTTAATTGCACCAAATTTGTATTTGGTGCAATTGCATATTAGCATTTCCCTGTCATATTTCGGCTCATTGCAAATATGCCTGCAGCACCTGTTCTGCACAACGAATTCCGTCTACTGCCGCAGATGTGATTCCACCTGCGTATCCGGCTCCTTCGCCGCATGGATACAAACCAGCCAGCGACACTGACTCACAGTTTTCGTTCCGAACAATGCGTACAGGCGACGAACTGCGGCTTTCTACGCCAGTCAATACTGCATCTGTTGCTGCAAATCCATGAATCTTACGATCCATGGCTGGAATTCCAAGTCGCAAAGTTTCTGCAACAAATGCCGGTAAATATTCATCTGGTGAAATCCAATTGACACCCGGCTGATACGTTGGTTCAATTTTTCCGCAACCAGTCGCAGCGTGTTTTTGCAAAAAATCGCCAACACAGCAAACTGGTGCATAATAATTGCCGCCGCCAGCTTGAAATGCAGCTTCTTCCAGTTTCTGTTGAAACCGCATTCCGGCTAACGGATGTGAATCCTGCAACTCTACCGCGGAAACACCGACCAGTAATGCACTATTGGCATTTCTGCCATTTCTGGCATAATTACTCATACCGTTGACAACCAGTCGATGTTGTTCTGAAGATGCTGCAACGACTTCCCCACCCGGACACATGCAAAATGTGTACAAACTATGTTTATTTGGCAAGTGCACAGCCAGCTTATAATCTGCAACCGGCAGTTCCGGCGGAGAGGCTTCCCTGCCGTACATGGCATGATTTAACCAATCCTGCGAATGCTCGATTCGCATACCGACTGCGAAGTTTTTTTGCGTCATAGAAATGTTCGCATTGTACAGCATTTCAAACACATCTCGAGCACTATGCCCCACAGCAAGAATACAGTGAGAGGTAAGAATTTCTGTCGTTTTTCCGTCCTTTTGGTACTGTACAGCTGTCAGCTTGCCATTTTTCTGTACCAGCTTTTCCATGTGAGCCTGAAAGAGGATCTCTCCGCCGTATCGTTGAATTGTTTTCCGCATTTCTCGCACGACATGTACCAGCTTATCCGTTCCGATATGCGGTTTTGCCAGATAGAGAATTTCTTCCGGTGCACCGCACTCTACAAAGCTTTGCAGCACAAAACGAATTCGCGGATCCTTAATGCCAGTTGTCAGTTTGCCATCTGAAAATGTTCCTGCACCGCCTTCGCCAAACTGCACATTGCTGTCTGTACAGAGTACGCCGGTTTTTCGGAAATTTGTCACATCTTCTTGTCGCTGCTCCACGCATTTTCCACGTTCCAGTACAATTGGACGCAATCCCGCCTTTGCCAGAACTAATGCCGCAAACATGCCCGCCGGACCAAATCCCACAATTACAGGACGATTTGCTTGGCTTACGGGAACTGTACATTTTGGGATACGATAATAATAAGGTACATACGACTGAATGTCAGCATCTTTTACAGCACGCCGCAGAATTTTTTCCTCATTTAAAACGGCAACTGCAACGGTCAAAATCACAGTGATTTTCGGTTTTTTCCGTGCATCAACAGAGCGTTTCAAATATAACACTGACTGAATTTCTTGTGCTGAAATATGCAGCCGTTGTGCAATCTTCTGCCGCAAAATATCTTCCGTGAACCGCAAAGGCATAGAGAGATTCGTTAATTTAAGCATACAGTGTCACCTCTTTTCTGCAAAATTCTGCAAAATTTGTTTCGCCGCATTTTCTCCGGAAAATTGTCCGGATTGCCATGCCCAATTCAGGTTATAACCGCCGCAGTTTCCATGAAAATCCAAGATCTCACCTGCAAAAAACAAGCCATTTACCAAACGAGATTGCAAATCCGCATCAATTTCCTCTGCTGGAATGCCACCGGAAGTCACTTGAGCCTCTTGCCAACTACCCCTGGAGAAAACCGGAAATTTCCAAGTAAGAATAGTTTTCACAACTTGCTCCAATTGCTGCGGCGTAATTTCATAAACAGGCGTATCCATTGACATGGCAATACCGGCACTTCGCAAAAGCTGTATGCCTGCCTTTTTAGGCAGCAAGCCAGTCAACCAGTCCTCCAGTTTCCAATTTGTCCGAACGCCATATAATTGCCACAACAAAGGAAGTAGCCGTTGTTCTGGAATTTCTGGCAAAAGCCTTAGACAAATTGCAGCCGGTTCCTGTCCCACACAAGCAGCAGACAGATTCATCACGCATATTCCGGAGATAGTCCGTTCTGTAAATTGCACTTCTCCTGTATCTACCGCAAGAACAGTGCCATTTTCAGAAATTGCAGTCACTTCTGCCGAAAGACGGATACCTTTCAATAATCGCAGTAAGACTGGTTTTGTTAAAAAATGCACCAATGCCGGCTTTGGTGCATTGCAATGATGCCCCAAATTCAAAAGCCATGAGAATGCTGACCCGTCAGAGCCGGTTTTAGGAGCAGCAAATCCACCTGTTGTTACAATTGCCGCACTTGCAAGGAAATCTCCTTGTGTGGTCTTTGCCAAAATTCCCGATTCCGTCTGCTGTATATCGGAAACCAAACAATCGCAAACGTCAGAAATCCCCTCTTGTTCTATTGTCAAACGAAGTGCATCTAATACGCTCGCCGCCTGATTCGAACAGGGATACAGCCTGCCATCAGATTCACGACGGCAGTACAGTCCCATGCTTTGAAAAAATGCTTCTGCTGGCTGCGTCTGTTCTATAATTGTATTCCAGTACTTTTTACAGGAGCCGTAATAATATCGGGAATCTGTTGAAATGTTCCCAAGGTTGCAGCGACCGTTTCCGGTAGCCAGTATCTTTTTTCCAACTCTGGAATTACGCTCCAGAATTGTAACAGATAACTCCGGACAAAAACGTTTTGCTGCAACAGCGGCGGCGAGGCCTGAGGCTCCGCCGCCGATAATCATTATATCTGTTGTATACTGCTGCATGGTTCTCCCATTAGTTCTTGATGCTGTGCATCGGTGCTGGAATGCGACCGCCGCGTGCAATGAACTTTGCAGCGGACTTCCGCTTTACAGGCATAACCGGTGCACTGCCGAACAAACCGCCGAATTCCAACATATCGCCTTCCTTCAGACCAATTGCAGGAATCAAACGAACTGCGGTTGTTTTGTTGTTGACCATACCGATTGCCATTTCATCTGCAATAATTGCGGAAATGGTAGACGCTTCAATATCGCCGGGAACTGCGATCATATCCAGACCAACGGAGCAAACAGAAGTCATTGCTTCCAGCTTTGTCAGTGTCAATGTGCCGTCTACTGCTGCATCGATCATGCCGGCATCTTCCGAAACCGGAATAAACGCACCAGACAGACCACCAACATTGGAAGAAGCCATAACGCCGCCCTTCTTTACCGCATCATTCAGCAGAGCCAGAGCAGCTGTAGTACCATGTGTACCGCAGGTTTCCAGACCCATTGCTTCCAGAATATGTGCAACGCTGTCACCAACAGCCGGTGTGGGTGCCAGAGAAAGGTCTACAATGCCGAACGGAACGCCCAGCATCTGCGATGCCTTTGCACCTACCAGCTGACCCATTCTGGTGATCTTGAATGCGGTCTTTTTGATGATGTCTGCAATCTGATCGATCGAAGCGTCCGGATACTTGGATACGGTAGAACGTACAACGCCCGGTCCGGAAACACCAACATTGATAACGCAATCCGGCTCACCGACACCGTGGAACGCACCAGCCATAAACGGATTATCTTCCGGTGCATTACAGAAAATGACCAGCTTGGACGGTCCAACACACTGACGATCTGCTGTCAGCTTTGCAGATTCCAGAACAATGTCACCCATGATACGAACTGCATCCATGTTGATACCGCTTCTGGTGGAACCTACGTTGACAGAAGAACACAGACGAGTAGTTACATCCAGTGCTTCCGGAATGGAACGAATCAGTTCCAGATCTCCTGCACTGAATCCCTTGTGAACCAGTGCGGAATAACCGCCGACAAAGTTGACACCACAGGTTTCAGCTGCACGCTGCAAAGCCTTGGCGAACTTTACCGGATTTTCCTTCGGGCATGCAGCTGCCAGCATAGCAACCGGTGTTACGGCAATTCGCTTGTTGATGATCGGGATACCGTATTCCTTTTCAATCTTTTCACCGGTTTCTACCAGCTTTTCTGCCTTTCTTGTGATCTTGTCATAGACCTTATCACAAGCCTTATTGATGTCGGGGTCAATACAGTCCAGCAGAGAAATACCCATCGTGGTAGTACGAATGTCCAGACACTCATCCTGAATCATTCGGATCGTTTCCAGAATATCTCCTGCATTAAACATAGTGCTATTCATAATATAATCTTCTCCTGCGTTTTCTTAGATACGGTGCATTGCATTGAAAATATCTTCATGCATAGCGTGAATGGACAAGCCCAGTGTTTCACCCAAGCTGTTCAGTTCGTCACTCAGCTGTGTGAAATCTGTTGTCATTGCCGTGATGTCCACCATCATGATCATGGCGAACATATCCTGCAAAACGCTCTGAGTCACTTCCAGCACATTCGCCTGATACTTTGCACAAACGCCGCTTACCTGATGCAGAATACCTACATTGTCCTTACCAATTACTGTGATTACAGCACGCATAATAAATAATCCTCCGTTGTCATTTCTATCATAGCCGAAAACGGCTTTGACTTTTTTATATTATTTCAGGCAGCCAATTTTTTCAAGAAAGCAGCTTCTTCATGCGTTCCATTGCTTCCTTGGTTTTTTCTCTGTCGCCAAATGCAGTCAGACGGAACCAGCCCTCGCCGTTCTTGCCGAAGCCTTCGCCTGGTGTGCCGACAACTGCTGCTTCGTGGAGCAGGTAATCGAAAAATTCCCAGCTGTTCATACCCTTAGGGCACTTCAACCAAATATATGGAGAATTCTTCCCGCCGGTATATTCAATCCCCAGTTCTTCCATAGTCTTTGCAATAATTGCAGCATTTTCCTGATAGTATGCAATGTTCTTGCGAATCTGTTTCTGTCCTTCTTCCGTGAAAACAGCTGCTGCTGCACACTGTACCGGATAGGAAACGCCGTTGAACTTACTGCCCTGCCGTCTGCCCCAAATCTGTGCAATGCTGACATCGGTGCCGTCAGAAGCGATTACATGCAGTGCGGTCGGAATAACAGTATAGCCGCAACGCATACCAGTAAAGCCTGCTGTCTTGGAGAGAGAACACATTTCAATGGCACATTCCTTAGCACCGTCTACTTCGTAAATGCTGTGCGGAACGTCCGGATCCGTGATGAACGCTTCATACGCAGCATCAAAGATAATGATTGCTTTATTTGCCTTAGCGTAAGCAATCCATTCTTTCAGCTGTTCTCTGGTATATGCGGAACCGGTCGGGTTGTTTGGAGAGCAGAGGTAAATCAAATCTGCATGAACAGACGAATCTGGCATAGCTGCAAAACCGTTGGATTCATCAGAATCTGCATAAATTACCGTTCTGCCGTTCATTTTATTAGAATCTACATAAACCGGATATGCCGGATCCGTAATCAGTACAATATTGTCATCGCCAAAAATGTCTACAATATTGCCGCAGTCACTCTTGGCACCGTCATTGACACGAATTTCATCCAGTTCCAGAGAAACGCCAAACTTCTTGTAATATCCTGCAATTGCTTCTTTCAGGAAATCATAGCCGGAGCCGCTGTCCTCATAGCCACGGAAGGTTTCTTTTACGCCCATTTCATCGGCACCTTTTTTCATTGCCTCTACGCAAACCGGTGCAATCGGCAGTGTAACATCGCCGATGCCCATACGAATCAGCGGTGCGTCTGGATTTTCAGCCATGAACGCATTGACTTTTTTTGCAATATTGATGAACAAATAATTCTTTTCCAGCTTCAAAAAATTCTCATTGATCGTTGGCATTTGAAATACTCCTTTATGAAATTAAAATTATGATTTAGAGGGTGTTGACATTATCATTATAATGATATGTGAATTTTATGAGGTGATTTTTCTCCGTTCTAGGCAAAAATTCGCAGGTGTGCTTTCGCATGGCAAGGATTTTTAACGACGAACGGGGAAAATCAACCCAAAAGACATGTGTCAGGCTTCGTATCAACACACCCTACATTTGCTTTAGAGATTCGGATACTCCATCTTTCCTTCAAAAACATAGGTTGCAGGTCCGATCATAGTGACTGTATCATCTTCGTGATAAATAATACGCAGATCTCCACCGCGGAGATGTACCAGAATTTCTTCTTCCTTTTTGCAGAATCCATTGAGAACTGCTGCCACTACAGTGGCACAAGTGCCGGTACCGCAGGCAAAGGTTTCACCGCTTCCCCGTTCCCATACACGCATTTGCAGCGTATGGTCATCGATCACGCGGACAAATTCCGTATTCACCCGATCCGGAAACAGCTCATGATGTTCAAAAGACGGACCGATTTTCTCCAGATCCAGAGAATCCACTTCCGGCAAAAACACAACTGCATGCGGATTTCCCATAGAAACGCAGGTCATTGCGTATTCCTTACCGTCCACTGTTACTGGCTGTGCAATAAACCGTTCCAGATCCGAATTGACCGGAATTTCTCTCGGAACGAGGATTGCCTTTCCCATATCCACTTTGACGCTTTCAATCTTGTTGTTGGCATCAGGATACAGTGTCAGATACTTGATGCCGGAGTTTGTTTCCAGCGAAATTTCTGTTTTGTCAGTCATGCCCATGTCGTAAACATACTTGCCGATGCATCTGGTGGCATTGCCGCACATCATTGCTTCAGAGCCGTCTGCATTAAAAATCCGCATTCGGAAATCTGCAACTTCTGACGGAAGAATCAAAACCAGACCGTCAGAACCTACGCCAAACCGAACATCACTTAAAAAAACAGAAAGCTTTTCCGGATCCGTTACGGTTTCCTTGAAACAGTTGATGTAGATGTAGTCATTGCCAATGCCGTGCATTTTTGAAAAAGTCAGCATTATGAATCCTCCCTACCTTGGAAATCCCAAACTCTATGTTTTGACAGACACAAGGGTTTCCAAACAATATCACATTCTATTATACTGAAAAACCGGAAAAAAATCAAGCATATCCGGAAAAAATTTTCAAATTCTGTTTTTTTGTGCTTTCCCGTAAGAAAAGCCTTGCAAAATTCAAGGGATTATGTTATAATAAAACCTGTGTAAATTTGAGCAGATGTCTGCGGCTTTGCCGCGGAATAAATTTCTGCAATTTCAGAAATAGAAATGAGGGTCAAGATTGGATTTACAGATGATTGCCTATCTGGCAGAATTGGGAAAGCTTCATTTTACAAAAGAAGAAATGGAGCAAATGGCATCTGAAATGACAAGCATCATTGAAATTATGGATACCGTAAAGGAAATCGACATTCAGTATGATGCATATGCCGACAATAAAAATGTTTATCTGAACGACTTGCGGGAAGACATCAAGGAAGACAGTTTCCCTACAGAAAAGATTCTGCAAAACGCTGTAAACGACGAAAACTGTTTCGTTGTGCCAAAGGTTGTAGAATAATCGCGATAAGCCACACCCGTTGTGTACGTGCTTTTCGCCGGATAACAATCAGAAAAGGAGGCATTCGTCTGCGGACGAATGAGGAAAACATATGGATCTTACGCAACAAACCATTGGAAAACTGCGTCAGATGCTGGACAGCAAAGAAATTTCTGCACCGGAACTGACACAGGGCTATCTGGATCGCATTGCAAAATATGATGATACCATTCAGAGTTATATTACAGTAACAGCAGAGCGTGCTCTGGCAGATGCCGCTGCTGCACAGAAAAAAATTGATGTGGGAAATGCAGGCGTGCTTTGCGGCATTCCCATGGCAATCAAGGACAATATTTGCACAGATGGCATCAAGACCACTTGTGCTTCAAAAATGCTGGAAGATTTCATTCCGCCGTATAATGCAACTGTAATGGAAAAACTGGCTGCACAGGACATTGTTATGCTGGGAAAAGCAAGCATGGACGAATTTGCAATGGGTGGTTCCACACAGACTTCTGCTTTTGCAAAAACCCGCAATCCGTTTAACACTGAATGTGTGCCGGGTGGTTCTTCCGGCGGTTCCGCAGCAAGCGTATCTGCTTCTCTGGCTGCGGCTGCACTGGGTTCGGACACCGGCGGCTCCATTCGTCAGCCAGCAGCGTTCTGCGGCGTTACCGGACTGAAGCCGACCTACGGCAGAGTTTCCCGTTATGGTCTGGTGGCATTCGCTTCCTCTCTGGATCAGATCGGACCGATTGCCAAAAACGCACAGGACTGTGCATGGATTTTAAATGCCATTGCAGGATTTGACCCGCACGATGGTACATCTTCCAAACGCAATCCGGAAGACTATACCGCAAAACTGGGAAAAGACATCAAGGGACTGAAAATTGCAATCCCGAAGGAATTCTATGCAGATGGTATTGACGATGAAGTTCGAAATGCAGTGATGCAGGCTGCAAGAACTTATGAAAAAATGGGAGCAGAACTGGTGGAATGCAGCATGCCCAGTCTGAAATACGCTGTTGCAGCATATTATCTGATTGCTTCCGCAGAGGCTTCTTCCAACCTGTCCCGCTACGACGGCATCAAATATGGTCACCGCAGCAAGGTCGGCGACACATTCCAAGAACTGATCTGCAACTCCAGAAGCGAAGGCTTCGGCAGCGAAGTAAAACGCCGTATTTTGCTCGGAAACTATGCTCTGTCCAGCGGTTACTATGATGCATATTACGGAAAGGCTATGGCACTCAAGCAGCGAATCTCCGCAGAATATGCACACATTTTCGAAACCTGTGATGTAATTCTGACACCGACAACCCCGTCTGTTGCCTATGGCGTACATGAAAACATTTCTGATCCGGTAAAGATGTATCAGGCGGATATTTGTACGGTAACCGTAAATATTGCTTCCCTGCCGGCAATTTCTACCCCCTGCGGCTATAATGCAGCAGGCATGCCGATCGGTATGTCCATTGTGGGCAAGCAGTTCGATGAAGCAACCATTCTACAGGTTGCAGATGCCTTTGAACAGCAGTTTGAAACCGCTGTTCCGGTATTGAAGTAAGGAGGAGCAGTTTTATCATGTCATCATATATTCCTGTTATTGGTCTGGAAATCCATGCGGAGCTCCTGACCAAATCCAAAGTTTTTTGTACCTGTAGTGCAGAATTCGGTGGAAGCCAAAACTCCCGCTGCTGTCCGGTCTGCACCGGTATGCCGGGCACACTGCCGGTCATCAACCAGACTGCTGTAGAATATGCGGTAAAGGCTGGTATGGCACTGGGCTGCGACATCAGCAAGTTTTCTGTTTTTGACCGAAAGAACTACTTCTATCCGGACTTGCCGAAGGCATATCAGATTTCCCAGTTGTATTATCCGCTTTGTCTGGAAGGCAAAGTTGCTATTGACACCCCGAACGGACAGAAGTATATCCGAATCAACCATATCCACCTGGAAGAAGATGCCGGAAAACTGGTGCACGATGACTTCAACGCCGTTTCTCTGGCAGACTACAACCGTTGTGGTATTCCGCTGGTAGAAATCGTTACAGAGCCGGATATTTCTTCCGCAGAAGAAGCGAAGGCTTTCATTGAAAAGGTTATGCTCCTGTTGCAGTACGCTGGTGTCAGTGACTGTAAAATGGAAGAAGGTTCTCTCCGCTGCGACGTCAATGTTTCTATTATGCGTCCGGAGGATAAGGAACTGGGTACTCGTGCAGAGATCAAAAACATGAACTCTCTGAAATCGATTACCCGTGCCATCAATTATGAGATCAAGCGGCAGTCCAGACTGCTGGACGCCGGCAAAAAAGTTGTGCAGGAAACCCGTCGTTTCAACGAAAACAAGGGCGAAACTTCTTCCATGAGAAGCAAGGAAAACGCACATGACTATCGGTATTTCCCGGAACCAGATATTTTGCAGGTCAACTTTACAGATGAAATGCTGGATTCCATTCGAGATATGCTGCCGGAACTGCCGTATAAGCGTATGGAACGCTACATGAAAGACTATGGCCTGTCCAAGACAGATGCTCAAATTCTGATCAACCAAAAGAGCGTTTCCGATTTCTACGACAATGCCGTTGCAGTTTATAACGCACCTAAGAGCATTGCGAACTTTATCATTGTAGAACTGCTTCGCCGTGTAAATCTGGGCGAAGTTTCTATGGAAGCACTGCCCTTCCTCCCTGCTGAATTTGCAGAACTGGTAAAAATGGCAGATACCGAACAGGTATCCAAGAACGATGCCAAGAAGATTCTCCGTCAGATGATCGAAACCGGAAAAATGGCAAAGGTCATTGCAGAAGAATCCGGCATGCTGATTGTCAACGATACCAAAAAGGCAGAAGAGGTTATCAGCAAAATTCTGTCAGAGAATGCAGAAGCTGTTTCACAGTATCAGTCTGGTGAAAAGAAAGTATTCGGCTTCCTGATGGGACAATGCACCAAATCCCTTCGCGGTGTTTGCACCCCCAGTACAATCAAGGAACTACTGGAAACCAAACTGGCAGAAGCAAAACCGGCAGTCACTGCGGAAGAATCTGCTGACAAGGCAAATGCGGCAGAAGAAGTTAAATCAGTAGAATGCACTAAGTTCACTAATCCGAATCAGTATATTCCGGAGAAGAAAGACGGCATCACACAGATCAATACTGATCATCTGCTGCACGAATTTGATTTCTCTGATGCAGCAGATCATATAGGAGAAGAAATCTCTCTGCGTGCCTGCGTACATAAGATCCGCCAGATGAGTGGTTTTGCATTCCTGATTTTGCGTACCGGTCGTTACCTGATTCAGTCGCTGTACGTACCGGAACAGTGCAAGGATTCTATCACCGGACTTCGGGAAGGCAACTTTGTCTGGGTTCGCGGTAAGGTTACAAAGAATGAAAAGGCTGTCGGCGGCGTAGAGTTGCAGCTGTCTGCACTGGAAGTCATTGCAAACTGCAACGAGGAATACCCGTTGAAAGTTTCCAACAAAAAACTGGGCTGTGCACTGGACATCAATCTGGACAACCGTTCTGTTGCCCTGCGTAACATTTATGAACGTGCCATTTTCAAGATTCAGGAAGGCGTTGTCGGTGGATTCCGCGAATTCCTCATTGGACAGGGCTTCACAGAGATCCATACCCCGAAGATCGTTGCACAAGGTGCCGAGGGTGGTGCGAATATCTTCCATCTGGAATACTTTGACAAACCGGCATTCCTGAACCAGTCCCCGCAGTTCTACAAGCAGACTGCTGTGGCATTCTTTGACCGCGTATTTGAAATTGCACCGGTATACCGTGCAGAAAAGCACGCAACATCTCGTCATATCAACGAATACATTGGTCTGGACTTTGAAATGGGTTACATTGACAGCATGTATGACGTTATGGCAATGGAAACAGCATGCCTGCGATATGTCATGGAATATCTGAAAAAGCATTATGCATTTGAACTGGAACTGCTGGAAGCAGATGTACCGGTAATTCGGGATATTCCCAGCGTTACCCTGCTGGAAGCAAAGGAAATTCTGGGCAACAAGGGTTCTAAAAACAAGCTGGATCTGGAACCGGAAGACGAAGTGGCAATCTGCGAATACGCAAAGAAAACATTCGACAGCGACTTTATCTTTGTTACGCATTTCCCGTCCTCTAAGCCGCCGTTCTATGCAATGAACTCCAGAGAAGATCCGCGTCTGGCATACAAGTTCGACTTGTTGTTCCGCGGTCTGGAAATTACCAGCGGCGGTCAGCGTATCCACGATTATCAGGAACAGCTGGACAAGATGCACGCACAAGGTCTGGATCCGGAGGACTTCAAATACTATCTGGAAGCTCACAAGTATGGTTTGCCTCCGCACGGCGGTCTGGGTATTGGTCTGGAACGTCTGGTTATGAAGCTGCTGGGTCTGTCAAATGTTCGTCAGGCAAGCATGTTCCCGCGTGACATCAACCGTCTGCTCCCGTAATAGGCATTATCATTTGCAAATCGTATAGAGTAGCATTGTATGTACTCTGATTTTTCGTAAAACGCACACAAATGCACGGTCTTTGTGTGCGTTTTCTGTATAGGAGGGATCATCTATATGGACGACAAGGAATTTTATCTGGATGCCATTCGCGATGTGGTTCCGGAACACAAGGAAGAACAGATTCAAGATGTGTTTTATTCGTTTTTGGAATTGGAACATCTTTACGATTCTGCAATTGAACTGGTAAAGACACAGCTGAATATTTTTGACAACGAATTCAGTATGCGGTTTCAGCGAAATCCAATTCACAATATCGAAAGCCGTATTAAGACACCGCAGAGCATTGTGGGAAAGTTGCAGCGGAAAGGCATGCCGGTTACACCGGAAAGTGCCCGCAACAATTTAACAGATATTGCAGGGGTTCGGGTAATCTGCTGCTATATTGATGACATTTATGCAATTGCAGACCTCCTGACAGACCACAGTGCTTTTCAGCTGCGAAAAATCAAGGACTATATCAAAAATCCAAAACCGAATGGTTACCGGAGTTTTCACATGATTCTGGATGTACCGGTCTACATGTCCAACGGCAAAGAAATTGCTCCTGTAGAGATTCAGATTCGTACCATTGCCATGGACTTCTGGGCAAGTCTGGAGCATCAGCTGCATTACAAGTCTACTGGCGATCCTAAAATTGCCGCTTCCCTGACTGGCGAACTGAAAGAGTGTTCCGAAACTATTTCAGGAATCGATCAGAAGATGCAGGACATGTTCAAAAAAATCAATTTGCTTTAAGGCATTTTATGCATAACAAAAAAGCGTTTTGCAAGGCAGATTATATTCTGCCTGCAAAACGCTTTTTTGTTTATTGTGCTGATGCGAATTAGTTTTGATTCAGTGCATTCAGCATTGTTGAAACAATATCCGAAGTAGAGATTTCACCAGAAACACGGTCTTCAATTACTACGCAAAATGCAATCGGTAAATTGGGATCATCATTGAATCCAACCAACAAAGAATTTTCCGATGCCCCGTTCTGTACCTGTGCTGTACCGCTTTTTACACCAACGGGATAGCCAATAGAACTGTAGCGTTCCTGTCCATTTTGTCGCATGATCTGTTTTATCTGACTGGCTACTTCTGCGGAAAAGATGTTGTTCTCTCCATAGGTGGTTTTTGCTTCATATTTTGTGCTCCCAGTCACGTTAGTAGTATGGTCAATGAGATATGGCTCTGTTACTTTTCCGCTGGCATTGGCAATGGCACTCTCCCACAGCATCATTTGCAGTGGGCTTGCAAGTGCTTCGCTCTGTCCCATGCAACTCCACATGGTGTCGAAGTCGCTGGTATCTGTCAGCTTTGTAGAAGCACTGAAAGAAGACAATCCGTCAAATTGGATTTTCTGCATTTTTGTATCGTTTACTGCAATGCCCATACGTGTGTATGTTTGAATAATGTTATCCAACGGCATATCCTGTACCAGCTGTGCAAAAAACGGATTACAGCTGTTCTCAAACCCCTGCACAATGTTCTGTGTGCCATGTCCGTTAAGGTCATGACATTTGATCTGCTGATTGTATTTTGTGGTATAGATGCCGTTGCAAGTATATGTTTTGGACATCAGTCCATCATAACCGAATGTTTCCAGAGCCGCAGCAGTGGTTGCAATTTTTTGTGTGGAGCCGGGAGTGGTTTCATAAAACGCTTTGCAAATCAAACTGCCGTCCGGCAATTCGCTGATATTGCTGTAATTATCCAGAATATTGACACTGGGTTTGCTGACGCACACCAGAATCTCTCCTGTCTGATAGTTGTAAGCGATTGCCGTTCCGTTTTTGCTGCCAAAAGCATTGTATACCGTTTGGTTGGCTTTATGATCCAATGTGGAGTAAATTGCCGTTTTTCCGTGAGGCGTTGCACCAAAAATCAAACTATAGTTTTGCAGTTTTTCAATGTTTTCGGAAACCAGCGTATTTGTCATCTGACCGCTGTCATCGCCAATCACATTTCCCACATCTAAGAAGTAATTTTCGTCATAGGTTTCTGTAGAAGCATTTGGATCAAATAAAATCTGATTATTTCGGTCATAGACCATTCCCAGCGTCACATCATCAGAATGGGACATATAAAAGGAAGATTCTTTTACTACTTTCCAAACCAAAACACCCATGCCTAGGAAAAACACAATCAAAATCAGAATGGTCAGCCGTTCTCCGCGTCGGATACTTTGAATGCTTTTCATGCCGCAGCCACCGCCTTTCTTGCTCTGGCTTTTTTCTTTTTCGGTTCCGGTTTCTTAAATACCGGTGACTGTCCCGCTTTCAGCATACCGGCTAAGAATCCACTGGTAATCATGGAGCTACCACCCTGCGAAATAAACGGAATTGTAACACCAGTAAACGGGATCAGATTGCAGGAGCCGAAGATGTTCAAGCCCATTTGCACAATCAACACTGCCACGCAGCCAAGAATCATAGTTGTATGGAAATAGCTACGAGGTTTATTGATCATCGGAAGCAGCATCATTGCCATTAAGATCAATATCGACAGCAATGCCACCAAAAAGCCCCATTCTTCACAAATGGTAGAAAAAACAATATCGGTGTCCGAGGCAAACACTTTATACAAAGAGCCGCAGCCCGGTCCCTTTCCGAACAAACCGCCCTCTGCAATCGCAATCAAAGCTTTACACTGCTGGTATCCATCTCCCTCCATTTGATTCCAGATGTCAACCGAAAGACGGTTTTGTACATAACCCGGTGCAAATCGCAATGCCAATGCTACAAGAATCGCAGCAATAGCACTGATTCCGATAATTGTTTTCTTGGAAAATTTTGCTTTTGGATAACACAAGCGACATGCCAACGCACAACCGTACGCAGCGGCAAAAGTAGGCAGCGAACCTAAATCACGACACCACCACTGCAAACCTACAATGACAATAAATGCTCCTGTCAGGATCATCATTTCCTTGGAAACGTAGAAAAACAGAATCTTTTTCTTCTCATGCTGTTCCCGAATAGAGGTCGCACAAATCAAAACAAAGACTGGCTTCATAAATTCTGACGGCTGAATACTGATTGGTCCGATGTTGATCCACATGCTTCGACTGCCAGTCAGCAGCAAAATACTCAAAATCAGCACACCCAACAGAATATACAGCACAATTTTTTTAGATTGAATCCAAACATGATTTCGTGTCAAAAGGAAACCAACTTGACAAACTGCCAGTGCTACAATACAAGTAACATAGTGCTTTGCCGCAAATCCAACACCGCCAAAACAGGATTGAAACATGACACTGATGTTGATAAGCAGCAGCAATACAAAATCCAGCGTATAAGTCATTTGGCGGTACAGGAATCGCAGCACTATACTATACGTGAGATCTAACCCGATCACAGCAACTGCCAACGGCAAAATGTCTTGCGGCGTATCATATTTGCCGCGGAGCAGAATCGCAAGCAGCATAATAATGTGTGTCAGCAAGACAATTGTGGTGCATTTTCCATAAGTGAGTCCGTTTTTATACATTCTGTTTCCTCCTTCGCTGCCGGATTATCACCGATTTTGTTCCAAAGCGAATCTCGTCCATGTCTTTGAGTTTGACCTGCGAACGAATCCGCCTGCCGTTGACAAATGTTCCGGATTTGGAATCCAGATCCATGATGCTCCACACCCCGTTAGACACATAAAGCACTGCATGATAACGGGAAACACTCATGTCCGTAAAACGAATATCTGCGGCTCCGTGTCTGCCGATCAGGATTTCATCCGCTTCCAACGGAATGACAACACGGCGTGAAGTGTCGTACAATGCCATGTGAGCACTGACCTTTTCCCAACGAAGCTGTTCGATTTCTTTTTCCTGCCGTGCAGTTCCAAACATCACCAGAACACTAACAGCAATAAAAATGACAACAACAGCACTAATTAAAATAGAATATGCCGGTATCCCCTGCAATGAAGATAAAAGCTTGTCAAGCATGTTCCAAACCTCCTATCCAGATAATTTTTATAGATGAAACACTCTATGACTATGATAATCGATTTTTTGAAAAGTTGCAAGTCCAATCTCCTTGTTTTGTATAAATTGCCAATCACGAAGTGCTGTTTTGTCGAAATAATCAGCTATTTTCACGAAACCAGAGAATTGTTTTTGTATGTATTCCACAAAAAATAAAAAAGTACTTGCCACCAAACTAGAAATATGTTATAATATGAGAAACAAACAGTTCGAACGTAAAATGCTTCGGTATCTTGCAGCGAACTGTAGAAGGAGGAATTCATCATGAAAATTACAATCACAGCGAAAAAAATGCAGATCCCGCAAAACTTTACAGAGTATGCTGAAAAGCGTCTGAGTACAAAACTGGACAAATTTTTCGGCAGTGAAGCAGAAGCAAAAATCACAATGGCAACACACAAAAATCTGATCGTCATCGAATTGACGGTTACTTATAACAACCTGATTTATCGTGCAGAACAGTCTGCTGTAGATAAGGAAGATGCTTTGGATGCTTCCATCGATAAGATTATTCGCCAGATTCGCAAGAACAAAACTCGTGTCGAAAAGAAATTGAAAGAAGCTGCATTTACAGGCATGCTGGAAGAACCGGTTGTCGAAGCAGATCACGAAGTCATTCGCCACAAGAAGTTTGTAATGCACCCCATGGATCTGGACGAAGCAATTCTGCAAATGGATTTGCTGGGACACTCGTTCTTCATGTTCACCAATGCCAATACCGGTGAAGTCAATGTTGTCTACAAGCGTGCAGACGGCAAATATGCGGTTCTGGAGCCGATTTACGAATAAAGCTTTCTTCCCTGCTCCTTTGTTTTTTACAACTTGTTTCTGAACATACAGCGGATACTGTGTCATGCAGTATCCGCTTTCTTTTTATACAATGTTTCCTTAGATTCTCTGAGCCAGCCGTTCGCTGTATTCCTTGCGGAACTGTGCAAACTCCCCTGCGTCCAGTGCATCACGAATCCGTTCCAGCAGCGTATTATAGAAATAGAGATTGTGCATTACTGCCAGACGGCCAGCCAGCTGTTCCTTTGCCTTAAACAAATGCCGCACATAAGCACGTGTATGATTTCGGCATACCGGACAGTCACATTTCGGATCTAATGGCTGGGAATCCGTTTCATAAGCAGCATTGGTGATATGCAGAATACCGTCCCATGTAAAGATCGTTCCATGCCGTGCGTTTCGGCTGGGCATTACACAATCAAACATGTCTACGCCGCGTGCAACGCCCTCAATGATGTTTG
Source organism: Ruminococcus sp. OM06-36AC (assembly GCF_003438725.1). Taxonomy (NCBI): domain Bacteria; kingdom Bacillati; phylum Bacillota; class Clostridia; order Eubacteriales; family Oscillospiraceae; genus Ruminococcus; species Ruminococcus sp. OM06-36AC. The sequence goes on along the minus strand of NZ_QSTT01000002.1, from coordinate 280,106 downwards.
AAGGCGTTCCTACACCCATAAGGTAACGCGGCTTATCAACAGGCATGTGTGGCTCCACCTGCTCAATGATGTGATACATGATCTCTGTAGGTTCTCCTACCGCCAGACCGCCAATGGCATAACCATCCAGCCCAAGCTGTGCAATTTCCTGCATATGCGATACACGAATCGCATCGTAAGTACCGCCCTGATTGATGCCAAACAGCATCTGATGCGGATTGATAGTCCCCTCCAGACTATTCAACCGCTGCATTTCCTTTTGGCAGCGAATCAGCCAACGGGTCGTTCTGGCACAGGAATTCTTCACGTAATCCAACGGTGCCGGATTCTCTACACACTCGTCAAATGCCATTGCAATGGTAGAGCCAAGATTCGACTGAATTTGCATGCTTTCTTCCGGACCCATGAAAATCGCCTTACCGTCGATATGGGACTGGAAGTAAACGCCTTCCTCTCGGATACGGCGAAGCTTTGCCAAAGAGAACACTTGAAATCCGCCGCTGTCTGTGAGAATTGGCTTGTGCCAGTTCATAAACTGGTGCAGTCCGCCCATTTGACGGACGATTTTATCTCCCGGACGCAAATGCAAGTGATAGGTATTACAAAGTTCTACCTGACATTTTAATTCATTCGCCAAGTCAATGGACGATATGCCGCCTTTGATGGCCGCAGCAGTTCCTACATTCATAAAGAAGGGTGTCTGAATGGTGCCATGTACGGTTTCAAAGATGCCTCTTCGGGCATGTCCTTCGGTTTTTAAAAGTGTAAACATTCGTGTAAATTCCTTTCTGCTTTATCATTGTCTTTATCATTGTATTGTTAGATGCATTCCGCATTCCGCATGCCGTATCGTACTGATACCAAAGAAGCACATCAGTTTGATTTCATTCGCTTTTCTCTGGCAAGATACACATGGCATCTCCAAAGCTAAAGAAACGATATTTTTCCTGTACAGCGATTTCGTAGGCATGCATAGTCTTTTCATATCCCAGAAATGCGGAAATCAGCATAATCAAAGTGCTTTCCGGCAAGTGGAAGTTTGTAATCAAACCGTCCAGTACCTTAAATGAATAACCGGGGTAAATAAAAATATCCGTATAGCCGTCTTCTGCCACCAGTTCCCCGTTGTGTGCCGTAGCAACTGCTTCCAGCGTCCGACAGGAAGTTGTGCCCACTGCAATGACACGACCGCCGTTTGCCTTGGTTTCCCGTATCATATCTACCGTTTCCTGAGGAAGATGATAGTGCTCACTGTGCATCTGATGCTGCAATACGTCATCTTCCTTTACCGGACGGAACGTTCCCAATCCTACATGCAGTGTCACATAGGCTTCATTTACGCCTTTCTCTTTCAGCTTTTTCAGCATGTCTTTTGTAAAGTGCAGTCCGGCTGTAGGAGCCGCCGCAGAGCCGAGTTCCTTGGAGTAAACTGTCTGATAGCGTTCTTTGTCTTTCAGCTTTTCGTGAATATACGGCGGAAGCGGCATCTGTCCCACTTCTTCCAGTGCAGTATAAAAGTTACCCTCACAGGTAAACTGCACAATTCGATTGCCGTCCGGTTTCACTTCAACGACTTCACCAATCAATCTGCCACCGCCAAATGAGAACTTTACACCGACTTTTGCTTTTTTTCCGGGACGGCAGATGATTTCCCAAAGCTTATCCCCTTTCTGTTCCAACAGCAGGAATTCAATAAAGGTGCCATTATCTACTTTCTCTCCGTACAGACGTGCCGGAAGAACGCGGGAATCATTCATTACCAGCAGATCACCCGGTTGCAGAATCTCTAACAGATCATAAAAATGCTTGTGTTGAATCTCACCGGTATTCCGGTCAATTTGCATCAATCTGGAGTGATCTCTTGGCTCAACAGGGGTCTGTGCAATCAATTCATCCGGCAAATCATAGTAAAAATCTGATTTTTTCATGAGCTTTTCCTCTTTTTCGCAAAAATGTTATTGACAAATTCCCATAGAAATGATATGATAGGAATAGGTAGAGGCGCACTTGCGATGAGTATGTTCCGACAGGTTACCATTCCGCGATGATCGGAGCAGAAAGGCGTTCGTGCCGAAGAAGCTGTACCGGTGACACAGCTTCTGGGCATATTTCCAAACAGGGATATGACTGTCATCGTTATGATGGAGTGCTATCGGCGATATACCATTCGGTGTACGTCATTCTATTCTATTATATCGCATGAGCCGCCGGTTTTCAACCGGTTTTTTCATATTTTTAAGATTTTTTTGGAGGAATGACAAAAATGAAACAGTACAAGGTCGGTATTATCGGTGCAACAGGTATGGTTGGACAGCGTTTTGCGACACTTTTGGAAAACCACCCGTGGTTCCATGTGGCCGCACTGGCGGCTTCTCCCCGTTCTGCCGGAAAGACTTATGAAGAAGCTGTCGGCAACCGCTGGGCAATGCAGAAGCCGATGCCGGAATCTATGAAGCAGATGATTCTGTTTGATGCAACTGCTGATGTTGACAAGATCGCAGGCATGGTAGACTTCGTATTTTGTGCCGTAGACATGAAGAAAGACGAGATCCGTGCACTGGAAGAACGCTACGCAAAGGCAGAATGCCCTGTCGTATCCAACAACTCTGCACACCGTTTCACACCGGATGTGCCGATGGTTGTACCGGAAGTGAATCCGGAACACATCGAGGTCATCGAGAGCCAGAGAAAACGTCTGGGCACGAAGCGTGGTTTTATCGCTGTAAAGTCGAACTGCTCGATTCAGAGCTACGTGCCGGCACTGTCCCCGCTGCGGAAGTATGGCATTCAGAATGTTCTGGCTTGCACCTATCAGGCAATTTCCGGTGCCGGAAAGACTTTTGAACGCTGGCCGGAAATTCTTGACAACATCGTTCCGTATATCGGCGGTGAAGAAGAAAAGTCCGAAAAGGAGCCGCTGAAGGTCTGGGGCAAAATCGAAAACGGACAGATCGTCAGTGCAGACAGCCCGCTGATCACCACACAGTGCCTGCGTGTGCCGGTTTCTGATGGTCATACTGCCGCTGTATTCGTATCCTTTGAGCAGAAGCCGTCCAAGGAAGAGATCCTGAAGATCTGGGAAGACTTCAAGGGCGTACCGCAGGAACTGGAACTGCCGTCTGCTCCGAAGCAGTTCATTCACTATTTCCAGGAAGATGACCGTCCGCAGGCAAAGCTGGATCGTAACATTGAAGGCGGTATGGCAGTGTCTGTAGGTCGTCTGCGAGAAGATACTATGTTTGATTATAAGTTCGTCTGCCTTTCTCACAACACTCTCCGCGGTGCAGCAGGCGGCGGCGTTCTGCTGGCAGAACTGCTGGCAGCAAAGGGCTATATGGACTAATGCATTTCTGTAAAGCACACATCTTATTGAGATTTTGATTACCATCAGGAGGTAATTTTTATGAAAAACACCATTTTTACCGGTGCTGGCGTAGCCATTATTACACCGATGCTGGAAGACGGTTCTGTAGATTATGCCGGTCTGGCAAAAAATATTGATTTTCAGATTGAAAACGGCACAGATGCCATTATCATCTGTGGTACAACCGGTGAATCCTCTACGCTGGACGATAAGGAGCATCGGGAATGCATCCGTTTTGCAGTAGAGCATACCCACAACCGGATTCCGGTCATTGCCGGAACCGGAAGCAATGACACCAAGTATGCCATTGAGCTCTCTCAAGAGGCTCAGGAACTGGGTGCAAACGGTCTGCTGATCGTTACCCCGTATTACAACAAGACCACACAGAGAGGTCTTGTGGCTCATTACAATGCCATTGCAGACAGCGTAGACCTGCCGATCATTCTTTACAATGTTCCCAGCCGTACCGGCGTAGGTTTTGATGTCAGCACCGTTGCAGCACTGGCAGAGCACAAGAACATTGCAGCAATCAAGGAAGCCAGCGGAAACATTGGCTATACCGCAAAGGTTGCTGCAAAGTGCGGCGATAAGATCGACATCTACAGCGGCAACGATGATATGATCGTTCCGATCATGTCCTTGGGCGGCAAGGGTGTTATTTCTGTACTGTCTAATGTACTGCCGAAGGAAACACATCAGATGACTCAGTATTGTCTGGAAAACAACTTCGCAGCTGCTTCCGAATTGCAGCTGAAGTATCTCCGTCTGATCAATGATCTGTTTATGGAAGTTAATCCGATTCCGGTCAAGGAAGCTATGAACCAGCTTGGCATGCCCTCTGGTCCCTGCAGAATGCCGCTGTTGGATATGAGCGATGAGCACAAGGCTGCAATGCAGGCAACTCTGCGTGCATACGGTATGCTCTCCTAAGGAAAGATATTCGGACGAGAAAAGAGGCAAGGATTATGACAAAGATTGTAATTTGCGGTGCAAACGGCAAAATGGGACACACCGTAGCTTCCTGTATTGACGGACGGGACGATTGCACAGTAATTGGCGGTGTGGATTCGTACACTGCAAAGTATGCGGATTTCCCCATTGTTGCAACTCCGGCAGAACTTCCGGAAGTACCGGACGTGATTATTGATTTCTCCAATCCGTCCACACTGGACGAATTGCTGGAATACGCACTGGTCAACAATGTTGCACTGGTGCTGGCAACCACTGGCTATGACGATGCACAGATCCAGAAAATCCAGAGTGCATCTCAACAGATTCCGGTATTCTTTACGTTCAACATGTCATTAGGCATTAACCTGCTGGTGGAACTAGCAAAGAAAGCTGCCACTGTTCTGGGCGGACAGTTTGACATTGAGATTGTAGAGAAGCATCACAATCAGAAGATCGATGCTCCCAGCGGCACAGCAATTATGATTGCCAATGCCATTAACGACACCCTGAACAATGAGTATCATTATGTATACGATCGTCACGCACGCCGCATGAAGCGTGACAGCAAAGAAATCGGTATGCATTCCATTCGTGGCGGCACAATTGTCGGCGAACATGACGTGATCTTTGCAGGACAGGACGAAGTGATTACCCTTTCCCACAGTGCAGCTTCAAAAACAGTCTTCGCTGTAGGTGCAGTAAACGCTGCGGTCTATCTCTGCGGCAAGCCGGCTGGCATGTACGACATGAAGCAACTGGTACAAGAATAAGTTTACAAATTTGAATTAAAAGAGCAGACACAATACGACGAGTACTCTCTCCTATTGTGCCTGCTTTTTCTGCTCTGGTTTATATCACATACAAAAAGGGAGAGTTGCAAAATACAACTCCCCCTTTTGTATTAGATTTTACTTTTCAAAGAAAAGATAGGATTACTTTACAGTTACCGGGAACGGATCAACGGTAATGCCAGCACCACTCTGTGCAATATGCAGCAGCAGATAGTAAATATCCATTGAATCCAAAGTATCATTTCCATCCAGATCTGCCAGCTTGGTCTTACGCTCATCGAAAGAAGAACCCATACCAGCACCCTTCTGTGCCACGTCCAATGCGAGTTCCAGCAAGTCGATAGTATCTACAATACCGTCTTCGTTAAGGTCACCATACGGCAGAGCAGCGTATACATTGGCAACGCTGAAAGTAACTTCAACGCTCTGAGCCACAGCAGTTTCCGCAGAAATATCGGTTACTTTTCGACCAGATGCATTCCACGTATTCAGGAGATATGCACGTGTTGTACCGGTATCATTAGCATAATATTTGTAGTCTACTGCATTATCAGACATCTTGTAATCGATCTCGTTGCCGTCTACCTTTACAGAGTCAATTGTGATTGCCAAATCCGGATAAGTATCCTTTGTAATGAAATGGTCATCGTTCGTATCAAACTCCAGCATCAGGAATTCAATAGATCCAGTGCCATCACCGGTGATCTCCCAAGATGCAGTATACTGCTTGTCTTCGTTTGTGATCTGCACCGGCTTATTTGTAAGATCTTCCGAATTTCCAGTATTGCCTTCGCCCCAGTAGCCATATGTTCCCATCTGGCCCTTCAGGGATGCAGTACCGATTACGGTAACGTCTTCTTCAGCAGATGCAGAAAATGCACCAGTAAATGCAACTGCGTTCAAAGCCATCGATGCAGCCAGAACAGCTGCGACTTTCTTCAAAGTCTTCATAAATCAAAACTCCTTTATTTGTAACATTGCACAATTTGTGATGCATGCCACAGTGTATTGTAGTTTTATTATAGCACACATTCTGCAAAAAGTCAACACTGATTTGAAAAATTGCAAAAAATACACAAAAAGCTGTGTTCCACAAAAAACGTGTCAGTATTCTTTCCGAAAGTTCTTGTTTCTGAAATTTCGTGTGACAAAAAGTTGTTCTTTTCAGTTTTTATGGAAATCACTTGCCTTTTCAATTTCTCTTTGGTATAATACAAGTAACTCATTTTTTGCAGTCAGTCAACAATCAAAACGATATTTTTCCGCATAGCATTTCCGAAAAATTTGAACCTTTTGAACTTTATATGTTACATGTAAGCGGCTTATTCCTTCCGGAAAATTCCAGCACGAAAAGCATGTGAACACGGCGGTCAAGATGTATGCTGCTATTTCGAAAGTGTTTCTTGAAAAATACTATATCTTGTGGTACACAAGCCGCGTCACCACAATTTGTTGTGTTTCGAGTGGAAAATACATAAAAAATTTTCTTGACAGATCGGAAGAATCGCGATATAATAATAGCTGTTCAACATCGTATTTTGAAACGGATTTTTATCAATGATTGGGAAGAAAGGCTGCTGTAACATGCAGCTTTCTGTTTGCCATGAAAAAGAAAATTGCAATAAAAGCAACACCGCACAAAATCAACAAACATGCTCTGTGCAATACTGCTCAAAGCATTTCCAAAAGAACTTACCTTTTTGAAGTACCTTTCTGTGTTCATAAAGCTGAGTTCTTTGATTATTATCTGGAATTGGAGGAATAATTGTGAAAATCATCAAACGAAGCGGCAAGGAAGATGTCTTCGACCGTGCGAAGATCATCGCAGCTGTTGGGAAAGCAAATATCACTGTCATTGAAGCGGAGCAGCTTTCCTCGGAAACCATTGCCAAAATTGCCAGTGACATTGAAACACGATGTGCCGGCATGAACCGTGCAGTGGACGTTGAAACCATTCAGGACTGGGTGGAAATTGAGATCATGAAGTACGGTGCATTCACCGTTGCAAAAAATTATATCACCTACCGCTATGAACGGGGACTGCTGCGGCAGTCCAACACAACTGACCAAAAGATTCTAAGTCTGCTGAATTTCGAAAATGAAGAAGTCAAGCAGGAAAATTCCAATAAGAATCCGATTGTCAACAGTGTACAGCGTGATTACATGGCGGGCGAAGTCAGCAAGGACATTACGACCCGCTTTTTGCTGCCCCATGATATTACAGATGCTCATCGGGAAGGTATTATTCATTTCCATGATGCAGACTATTTCGCACAGCACATGCACAATTGCTGTCTGGTCAATCTGGAGGATATGCTGCAGAACGGAACTGTTATCAGCGAAACCATGATCGAAAAGCCGCACAGTTTTTCTACCGCATGTAACATCTCCACACAGATCATTGCACAAATTGCAAGTTCTCAATACGGTGGTCAGAGTATTACCCTGTCCCATTTGGCACCATTTGTGCAGACCAGCCGTGAGAAGTTCCGCCGTGATGTTCGCCGCGAATTTGAACGTCTGGGAAAAGATACCGATGATGAAACGATCAACCAGATCGCTGAAATGCGTGTCCGGAACGAGATCATTCAGGGTGTACAGATGATTCAGTATCAGGTTATCACTTTGATGACGACCAACGGGCAGGCTCCGTTTGTCACGGTATTCATGTACCTGAATGAAGTACCGGAGGGACAGACCAGAGATGATCTGGCATTGATTATCGAGGAAATGCTCCGGCAGCGAATTCAAGGAGTGAAAAATGAAAAGGGTGTCTACATTACGCCGGCATTCCCGAAGCTGATCTACGTACTGGAAGAAAATAATATTCGCGAGGATTCCAAGTATTTTTATCTCACAAAGCTGGCTGCGGAGTGCACAGCGAAACGCATGGTTCCGGATTATATTTCCGAAAAAATTATGAAGTCCCTGAAAGAGGGTAACTGCTATACCTGCATGGGCTGCCGTTCTTTCCTGACCGTTTACAAAGACGAAGCCGGCAAGTACAAGTTCTATGGCCGCTTTAATCAGGGCGTTGTCACGCTGAATCTGGTGGACATCGCATGCTCCTCCGGCGGCGATGAAAAGCGTTTCTGGGAAATCTTCGACGAACGGTTACAGCTGTGCTATCGTGCCCTGATGTGCCGTCATGAACGCCTGAAAGGCACACCGTCTGATGTGGCCCCGATTCTGTGGCAGTATGGTGCGTTGGCTCGTCTGAAAAAAGGCGAAACCATTGACAAGCTTTTGTACGGCGGGTATTCTACCCTGTCGCTGGGCTATGCCGGACTGTGTGAATGCACACGGTATATGACCGGGAAATCACACACAGACCCCTCTGCAACGCCATTTGCACTAAAGGTCATGCGGCATCTGAACGATACCTGCAAGAAATGGGCAAAGGAAACCAATATCGATTTCAGTCTGTACGGCACGCCTTTGGAATCTACCACGTATAAGTTTGCCCGTTGCCTGCAGGAACGCTTTGGCGTGATTGAGGGCGTCACAGACAAAAACTACATCACCAACAGCTATCATGTGCATGTTACCGAACCGATCAATGCTTTTGACAAACTGTCTTTTGAAGCACAGTTCCAGGAACTCTCCCCCGGCGGTGCGATCAGCTATGTAGAAGTACCCAACATGCAAAACAACATTCCGGCTGTGATTGCGGTAATGCAGCATATTTACGAAAATATCATGTATGCAGAACTGAACACCAAGAGCGATTATTGTCAGGTTTGCGGCTATGACGGCGAAATCCAGATCGTAGAAGATGACGGCAAGCTGGTGTGGGAATGCCCCAACTGCGGCAACCGCGATCAGGATAAACTGAACGTTGCCCGCCGCACCTGCGGATACATCGGTACCCAGTTCTGGAATCAGGGTCGCACGCAGGAAATCCGCGACCGTGTAATGCACCTGTAAAAGAGGCGAATGCATATGTATTATGGTGCAATCAAGTCTTGCGACATTGCCAATGGCGAGGGCGTGCGGGTATCCTTATTCGTTTCCGGCTGTCGGCATGCCTGCAAGAACTGCTTCAATCCGGAAACGTGGTGCTTCGATTATGGCACACCGTACACTGAAGCAACGACAGAACAGCTTCTGCGGCTGCTGGAACCCAGTTATATCCGAGGGCTGACACTGATTGGCGGGGAGCCAATGGAGCCGGAGAACCAGCCTGTACTGCTGGAATTGGTACAGGCAGTGCGAAAAGCTTACGGTGCAGAAAAAGACATCTGGTGCTATACCGGCTGTGTTCTGGAAACAGACCTGCTGGCAGACAGCCCCTATCGGTGCGATGCCACTGATGCGTTGCTGCGGGAAATCGATGTGCTGGTAGACGGACCTTTTGTGGAGGGACAGAAGTCCTTGCAGCTGGCATTTCGCGGTTCTGCAAATCAACGGATTCTTCGCAAGAAAAACGGAGTATTTACCGAAGCAAATCAATAGCTAAGAAAACGGGATACGACTGGATTTACCGGTCGTATCCCGTTTTGTAATTTTTTTAGGGCAATACCGCACAAAGATTGTACGACAGATGCGTCGTCAAATTTTTCGTCAGATGAAACAAAAAGCGGAGTGAATACTGGATGTATTCACGAGCATTTTTGTGAAAGCAGTATTGCCTTAGCCTTTTTGCAAAGCCTGTCGCAGTGCTGTCAAGTCAGTTCCGTTTGTCAATGCATCTTTCGCATAGTCAGCCGCCTTTGCCTGCTGCTCTGTCAATGTCGTTTTTCCCAGCAGGTACTTTTGCAGCAAGATGATGTCTGCCAGATTTACTGCATTGTCCAGATTGACATCTCCCGCCAGTACAGCATCAGAATCGGCATCACTGCCGTCCAGCGGATATTTTTTCAGATCCGGCAGTTCGTCCAACGTGATACAGTACTCGCTGTTATAGATCTCTTTCAGATTCTCTGCGGGGTTGTTCTGCTCACTGGTAAGGTAGTTCATATACCACGGGCAGAAGTACAGCCACGAAGCCTTGTCTTTCAGCAGGTTTTCCAAAGAAGGAATGGTGTCGTTTTCTGCCATTGCTACCATTTTCTGTCCGTCTGTACTCTGCACCAGACTATAGAATGTGGAAGAAATCGAACTTAGGTTCGGCTTGCCGTCTACGGCATTATACTTATCGTATCCTACAATATCTACCACATCATCGCCCGGATACCAGTCCGGAGATGTGGAATAGGTGTAGCTGTTCCAGACCCAAATCAGATTGTCCAATCCATAAACGTTAGTCAGCTGGTCGTAGAGAAGGCGGTACAGCTTTTTGCAGGGCTCCGGTCCTTCGGCTCCCCACCAGAACCACGCTCCTTCAGCTTCATGCAGCGGTCGCCACAAAACCGGCACATCGGCATCTTTCAGCTTTTTCAGCTGCTTTGCAATTTCCGCAATGTCCGCCATCAGCACCTTATTTTCCCATGTGCCTTCTTCCAGTGCTCTGGAAATACTGAATGTGGTGTAGTTGGCACTGGCAGATTCCACATAGAAATTGCAGTCTGTACTCCCCTCCTCTGATGGCACGCTCCAGTGCCACACAAGGGCAGCAATGCCTTTGTATTCATTCACCCACTGAATGGTACGTTCGGCTGCGTTATCGTCCCATGTGGCATTGGAACGATAGTTCAAGAAGTCGATTCCGCGAATCGCACACATTTTGCCGGTCGTCTTTTCCAGATACTCGAATTCCTGTTCGTTATCCTTGATGAAATTGGTCGGATCTGCGTACAGGTTGTAGTTATGCGAGCCGCAGTACTCCTGCTGTCCGGAAATGATATGCTTTCCGTATTGGTCGCAGAGATACTGATACAGCCGCTTAGTGGAATCTGACGCATTGGGATTGGAAAGCGTTCTTGTTGGTGAAAGATTTGTCAGGCTTTTGTCTGCCGGCTGAATCGTCAGGTAATCAAAGAATGTATAGCCCCAATAGGCACTCAATTCAATGGTGTTCTCGCCGGCATTGAGCATCACTACACCACCAGAAGTTTCCTCGAATTTCAGATTGTGAGAAAAGCTGACTTCTCCCTGATTTACGCCATTGACATTCAGGTATTGCACCTTTTTGTTTTTGTCATAGGGTTCACAGTAGGAAATCTTCATCTCGTAAAGACCGGCTTCTTCGACGGTAACCTTTAGGCTGACAGTTGTCCCCTTTTGATCCAGATAGGAAAATCCGCCGGACGCATTGGTCAAGTCAAAGTCCTCGCCGCTGCCGTCCTCCTCGGTATTGCCTTTCCAACCCTCGTTGTAAATTTTTCCGCCGCTGGTGCTTCCGTTTTCAAATTCGTACTTCTGGACAGTGTCACTGCTCTTTGCAGCTGCCAGAACCGGCATTGCAGAAGATGCACCCATGGAAATTGTACATGCCGCCGCAACGCATACCGCGGCGACTGAATATCGTTTTCTTGTTTTCAACGTAGATCCTCCTTTTTTGTAGTTTCTGCCGAAACTGTAGATATTGTTATTATACCACAAGTTAGCCGAAGATGCAACAGATAATTTAGGAAACACTGAATAAAGCTTGTGCGTAAGATGCGTAGTCAGATTTTTCGGCAGATTGCACAGAAATTCCGCAGGCATACTTGATGTATGGCAAGGGATTTCTGGGCAATCTGACGGAAAATCTGCAAGCAGATTGTGTGCAAAGCCGTCAGGCGGGCTTTATGCAGTGTTTCCTTTATCATTTCACAAAAAAAGCGGACACATCGAAAATGCACCCGCTTCTTGGATAGATTTCAATAACTCTACTCAGTCGCCGAAAGAAATTCCCAGATTTCTTGCAGTCTGTACCAGCTGATCGTCCGGCGAAACAAACTTTGTCTTACCGGCAATGTCGTCCAGCTTATTGGCAGTGATCGTGCCACCAACCTTTGCTACAGACATACCGTAATGTTCCTCCCGAATCAGTTCTGCTGCGTATACGCCGAACTGTGTTGCCAGAACGCGGTCATACGCACTGGGGCTTCCGCCACGGAGCATGTGCCCCGGCACGCAAACACGGGCTTCCAGTCCGGTCTTTTGCTGAATCTGTGCTGCGATCCGGTTGGTCGCAGTGGTGATGCCAGCTTCCTGACGCAGTCTGGTGCGTTCTTTCTTCTTCATCTTGGCTTCTTCTTTGTCGAAACAGCCCTCTGCCACAGCGACGATAGAGAAGTTTTTGCCGCTTTCGCTACGCTTCTGCACGGACTTGCAAACCTTGTCAATGTCATACGGAATTTCCGGAATCAGAATGATGTCCGCACCGCCGGCAATGCCTGCACTCAAAGTCAGCCAGCCAGCCTTGTTGCCCATGATCTCGCAGAGCAGGATACGGGAATGGCTGTTTGCAGTGGTGTGCAGTCGATCCAGTGCATCTGTGGCAATGTCTACCGCAGTATGGAATCCGAAAGTCACATCTGTACCGAAGATGTCATTATCAATGGTTTTCGGCAGACCAATGACATTCAGTCCTTCGTCCGCCAGCAGCTTGGAGGTCTTATGTGTGCCGTTGCCGCCCAGTGTCAAAAGACAATCCAGCTTCTGATCCTGATAAGTCTTTTTCATGTTCTTGACCTTGTCCACATTGTCATCGCCGATGACTTTCATCATCTTGAACGGCTGACGTTTGGTACCCAGAATCGTACCGCCGCGTGTGAGAATGCCGGAGAAATCGTCCGGTGACATCTCCTTGCAGATGTTGTGGATCAAGCCATAATAGCCGTCTGAAATTCCAACGATCTCTACATTTTCCGTCCCCAGCATTTCGTAACATGCCTTTGCAACGCCGCGAATTGTGGCATTCAGTCCCGGGCAGTCGCCGCCGCTGGTTAAAATTCCGATTCTGCGTTTCATAAGTGATTCCTCCTATTTTTGATACTTCTTTCAGAAATGTCCTGATAAGATTCGTGCAATCTGCTATATATTATAGCGTTTTTCTGGCAAAACATCTACAATATTTTATGAACAAACAAGAGTAACTCTAATTCCACCATTGAAATATCACAATTTTTCCTGTAAAATCCTTTGCATAAAACTTTTTTTGAAATCGGTTGCTGGACATGTATGATTGTTTATTCATGAAGGAAAGTAAATTCCTGCTCCATAATTCCCTTCATATTCGTCTTTTTCAGAATCTTTAGACAGCCAAATCAAATATAGACCATTTTCATTCTCATCTTCTGAATTATACTTTTCAATAAAATATAAATTATAAGTTTCTAAATCAGTCAATATCGTATAATCTGCCCTGATTTTAAATGTTTTCTTTTTTCCATTCTGACTTTCATCGGTTGCAATCGTTCCATTAGATGATACCAAATTACCTTTATAATATTCTATTGCAGATAAAATAGCATCGTCTAATTCTTCAGCTTCGTTCCATGCCTGATTAGAAAACATGGATCTAATTGCAGCTTGATCTCCATTTTCTAATGCTGTAACAATTTCTGAAGCCCTATCATCTGCGATTTTATCGAAGCTTCTATCTTCCAGCCAGCTTTGATGGGGATAGGAAGAACAGCCCGTAAAAAACAAGAACACAACTGCGGATATTACAGCGTTCAATCGCTTCATCGTTTCATTCCTCTACAATGCTTACCATTTTACAAAAAACACCGTTCTGCTCACGGCAAAACGGTGCAATATATTGTCTGGATATTCTTTTTACAGTTCTGACTGCAAACCACCTTCAGAGAAGTAGTCAATTCGCATGGCATGGCGAACACCTTCCAGAGTCTTTTCCGCAGTTGCTCTCGCTGTAGCACTTCCCTGCTGCAAGATCTCGTAAACTTCCGGCAAACGCTGCTCCCACTGCTTGCGACGTTCCCGAATGGGACGGAGTTCTTCCTGCATTACATTGTTCAGGAACTTCTTGACCTTTACATCACCCAAACCGCCACGCTGATAGTGTGCCTTCACTTCGTCCAGGCAGCTGTAATCTTTCCAGAATTCCTCGAAATATTCCGGCTTGCAGAATGCATCCAGATAGATAAATACCGGATTACCCTCTACCTTACCGGGATCTTCTACCCGCAGGTGATTCGGATCGGTGAACATGGACATGATCTTTTTCTTGATCTCCTCCGGCTCATCAGACAGGTAGATACAGTTGCCCAGAGATTTACTCATCTTTGCCTTACCGTCAATACCCGGCAAACGTAAACATGCCTGATTGCTGGGGAGAATGATCTCCGGTTCGGTCAGAGTTTCGCCATATACCGAATTGAATTTGTGTACGATTTCCTTGCACTGTTCCAGCATCGGCAGCTGATCTTCTCCGACCGGAACGGCAGTTGCATGGAATGCGGTGATGTCTGCTGCCTGACTGATCGGGTAGCAGAAAAAGCCTACTGGGATACTTGCCTCAAAGTTCCGCTGCTGAATCTCTGCCTTAACGGTAGGGTTCCGCTGTACGCGGGAAACGGTAACCAGATTCATGTAATAGAACGTCAGTTCTGTCAGCTGCGGTACCATGGACTGAATGAAAATGGTGCTTTTTTCCGGATCCAGACCACATGCCAGATAGTCCAGAGCCACCTGTGTAATGTTCTGTCGTACTTTTTCCGGATGCTCTGCATTATCTGTCAGTGCCTGTGCATCGGCGATCATAATATAAATCTCGTCGAATTTTCCGGAGTTTTGCAGTTTTACCCGTTCTTTCAGGGAACCTACGTAATGTCCTACATGCAGCCGTCCGGTGGGACGATCTCCGGTCAAAATAATCTGTTTCATGTTTTTGCTCCTTATGATTCATGGACGCTGCGGCAATGCTGTATGCCATGTCCATGTAAATTTCTTTTTTTATTATAACACATTGAGGGTGTGGTGTCAATGTTTTCTGTCTAAATTCCGTAATAACCAAGCGGAAAAGTAAAAATGATACTGTAGGCAATACCGCACAAAGAGCGTCTGGCGACTTTGCACGCCATCTGCTTGCAAATTTCCCGTCATATTTCACAAAAATGCTCGTGAATACATCCAGTATTCACTCCGCTTTTTGTTTCATCTGACGAAAAATTTGACGACGCATCTGTCGCACAATCTTTGTGCGGTATTGCCTGTAAAAAAGCATATAAAAGCTTTTAGAAAAATGGGTTTGTATTCCGTTTACACCTTGCAATCTCCTATAAAATATGCTATAATAAAAGCACCCGAAAATTTCACGGGCAATATATCAGAAACAGAATTTCAAGGAGGAACATACCATGCCCCATATTACGATCAAAATGCTCAAAGGCAGAACAGACGATCAGAAAAAGCTTGCTGCAGACAAGGTTGCCGCTGCACTGGTAGATGCGATCGGCTGCAATCCGGAACACATTTCTGTTGCAGTAGAAGATTTCACACCGGTAGAATGGCAGGACGAATTCCGCAAGGAAGTCACCGAGAGTGAACACATCTACAAAGAACCGCATTACGACCCGAAGGACGTGCTGTAATGGGGCTGATTCTAGCTTCTGCATCACCGCGGCGGCAGGAACTCCTGCGGCTGATCACGGAAGACTTTACGGTTTTTCCGGCAGCCGTAGACGAGTCCCTGCCGCCCGTGTTGTCTGTACAGAAAGCGGCACAGTATCTGGCACGAAAAAAGGCTCTTGCCGTCGCCAACGAATATCCGAATGACATTGTTCTTGGTTCTGATACCACGGTGGTGCTGGAAAATGCCATTTTCGGCAAACCGAAAACGCCGGAACATGCGGCAGAGATGCTTCGTCAACTCTCCGGAAAGACACATACTGTCATCACTGGTGTAGCTTTGGCACAAGGAGAACGCGTATCCTCATTCCAGACAGAAACAGCGGTAACATTTTATCCGCTGACTGAAGAACAGATACAGGCGTATCTTGCGACCGGCGAACCTATGGACAAAGCCGGCAGTTACGGCATTCAGGGATACGGTGCACTGCTGGTGCAGAACATCAACGGCGATTTTTACAGCGTAATGGGCTTGCCGGTGGCAGAAACTGCACGGGCATTGCAACGCTTTTGCAAAGGAAACGATGTGCTGTAAAATCGTACAGGCAGATTGCACGCTAAACAGCGAAACAATTTTTACGCAGCGTTTCCATAGATAACAGAAAGGGATTTCCATGAATAAAAAAGAACTCTCCGAAATTCGAAAAAATTTTTCAGATACCAGTGATTTATTTGTACTGAATCAGGTGGCAACCGCTTTTGTGGACAGCGAAAAAAATATCCGCTGTCAGACCAGCCGTGCCTATCACAACATTGCTTCCGAAGAAAGCGACTGCCTTATGGCAACGCTGAAACGTGTTCTTGCGGGCACACTGGGAAAAGGACTGCTGGAATACGAATTTCCCAAAGAAGCCTATGAAGAAGGCGGCAGTCAGGCGATTCTCTACGAGGCGTTACAGTCCAAACTGGAAGATGAAACTGCCGTTACAACGCTGATGGAACAGATCGTCCGCAACATGGACTATGTTTCCACCTATGCGATTTTGGTCGGACATTGTACTTATACCGTTTTTCAAAAGTCCAAGAGTGACGAATTAGACCCGTATCAGAGCCACGATTACCGTTTTCTGGTGGCAGCAATTTGTCCGGTAGAAATTCGCGTAGACGGGCTGATCTACAACGAAGATGACAACGCCATTGAAAAGAAAAATGTTTATGACAGAATCGTGGCAGAGATCCCCACAGACGGGTTTGTCTATCCAACTTTCACGGGGAGAGGTCCGGACGTAAACCATGTGCTGTACTCCGCCCACAAGCCCAAAGATGTCAATATCAGCATCATAGAAAATGTACTGGGCTGCCCGTTTAACCGGACGGCTCAGGAGCAGAAGGAAACATTCCAGAGCATGATGCAGGAAATCGTTTCCGATGAACTGAGTTACTCTGTCATCACCGGCGTAAATGAAAAGCTGCGGGATATTGCAGCAGAATACGCCAATGAACCGGATCTGCCCATTGTGGACGATATTCACGTGCGGGACATTTTGCTGGACTCCGGCGTTAGTCAGGAACGTGCAGAAGAAATGCAGATGGCATATCGGAAGGCAACACAGGACAAGCCGATTACTGTCAACAACCTGATCGACAACAAAACAACGATCAGCGTAGACGGCATCACTGTTTCGATTGGGAAAGATGCCACAGACAAGGTGCGGACACAGTGCGTAGACGGCAGACGGTATCTGCTGATCGATCTGGACGATCCGGCTGTGGAAATCAACGGGTTGACGGCTCGCATTGCAGAATTACAGCCGGAGCCGACAGAACCGGAATCGGATCTCACAGACTTGCCGGAAGCAGAGCCGGAAAGCGATGAAACAGCCGTATGACATTACAGCAATTGAAATATGCCGTTGTCACTGCGGAAAAAGGAACAGTCAGTGAAGCAGCTGCTTCACTGTATATTGCCCAGCCCAGCCTGACAAAAGCACTCAAGGAACTGGAAAAGGAAATGGGCATCTCCATTTTCAACCGCACCAATAAAGGCGTTTTTGTTTCCAAAGAGGGGGAAGTGTTTCTGGGCTATGCCAGACAAGTTCTGGAGCAGGCTGCTCTGATCACGGAAAAGTATACCCACCAGTCCGGTGGAAAACAGGAATTCTGCGTTTCGACACAGCATTATTCCTTTGCGGTAAATGCATTTGTAGACTTGATTCAGGTGTATGGCAGTGACAATTATGATTTCAGTCTGCGGGAAACCCAGACCTATGAGATCATTGATGACGTTTCCCGTCTGAAAAGTGAAATCGGAATTCTCTATCTCAACGAGTTCAACGAAACCGTTTTGCGAAAGATTTTGAAATCCAACGATTTGCAGTTTACGGAATTGTTTGAAGCGAAGCCGCATATTTTTATCAGCGACAAAAATCCTCTTGCACAAAAAGCAGAAGTCACCATGGCAGACTTGCAGCCCTATCCGTACCTGTCTTTTGAACAGGGCGAACACAACTCGTTTTACTACTCTGAAGAAATTTTCAGCACAGAAATTCGCTCGAAAAATATTCGGGTACGGGATAGGGCAACGCTGTTCAATCTGCTGATCGGACTAAATGGGTATACCATTTGCAGCGGTGTCATTGACGAAGAACTAAACGGAGAAAACATTGTGGCAATTCCTCTTGCGGAAAACGGAAGCATGCATATCGGTTACATTACCAAAAAGCATGCAGTGCCCAGCCGATTGGGCAGCATTTATTTAGATGCATTAAAGCGTTATGCGAAAAACTCCTAAGGCAACACCGCACAAAGCCGTCAGGCGGGCTTTGTGCGGTGTTGTCCTAAAATACTGAATAGGCTCTGATGCAGCACAGACCTCAAATACCGGTTTGCTATATAATAAAGCTATAGCAAACCGGTATTTTTATATATTTTACATATCCGGTGGAATCCTGTATAATGGAATTACAATCAGAAACAAAAAGGAATACGCTGGGCAACATTGTTTCAGGGCAATACCGCACAAAGATTGTGCGACAGATGCGTCGTCAAATTTTTCGTCAGATGCTCTTTGTGCGGTATTGCCTCAGTTTACATGGTTGCCCAAGCATGTGTTTCCCCAGAAACGGAGTTATCTTATGAAAACAACTATTATCGGATTCCCCAGAGTGGGCAGTCTGCGGGAACTGAAATTTGCCAGCGAAAAGTATTTTCGCGGAGAGATTTCCGCAGAAGAATTGCAGAACACCGCAAAAAAACTGCGGAGCACCCATTGGCAGCTACAACAGGAAAATGGAATCTCTCTGATTCCTGTCAACGACTTTTCTTTCTATGACAACATTCTGGACACCGCCGTTCTGCTGAATGCGGTTCCGAAACGCTATCGTGCTCTTTCTCTGTCGCCGCTGGATACCTATTTTGCAATGGCACGTGGCTATCAGGGTGAACACGGTGACGTAAAAGCATTCGCAATGAAAAAGTGGTTCAACACCAACTACCACTATATGGTGCCGGAAATTGAGGACACCACAGAAATTCGCCTTGCCGGCGAAAAGCCTTTTGCAGAATATGCAGAAGCAAAGGCACTGGGCGTTCCGGCAAAGCTGGTGCTGATCGGACCGTTTACATTCCTGAAGCTGGCACGATTCACCGGTGAAAAAACACTCTCTGACTTTGTAGAAGATACAGTCAAGGCATACTGTAATTATCTGGAAAAGCTGAATGAACTGGGTGCTGCATGGGCTGAACTGGACGAACCGTATCTGGTAAAAGATCTGTCCGCAGAGGATATTGCTCTGTTTACCCAGATTTACAAGACTGTCTTGGCTGCAAAGGGCAATGTCAAGGTGTTGCTGCAAACATACTTCGGCGATGTGCGGGACTGCTATTCTGAGATCACAGCACTGGACTTTGACGGCATCGGTCTGGACTTCACAGAGGGAAAACAGACGATGGCACTGGTACAGAAAAATGGATTCCCCAAGGAAAAAATTCTGTTTGCCGGTGTAGTAAACGGAAAAAATATCTGGCGGAATTCCTATGAGAAAACTCTGAAAATTCTGGAACAGCTGCGTCCGGTTTGCGGTGATATCGTACTGAACACCTCTTGCTCTCTGCTGCACGTTCCGTACACGCTGCGAAACGAAACCAAGCTGGCGGAGAGCTATCAGAAGCACTTCGCTTTTGCAGAAGAAAAGCTGGAAGAACTGGCAGAACTGTCACAGATCTGTGCTTCTGCACAGCCGCAGGCGACAGAGGCATATCAGAAAAATCAGCAGTTGTTCTGCGAGGACAGACATTGCAGCAATGCAGAAGTACAACGAAAAGTTGCAGCCTTGACAGAAGCTGATTTCGTTCGAAAGCCGGCTTTTGCAGAACGGGAAAAGATTCAGCAGGAAACATTCCAGCTGCCGCTGCTGCCTACCACAACTATCGGTTCATTCCCGCAGACAAAGGAAGTCCGTGCCAATCGTGCTGCATTCCGAAAGGGCGAGATCTCCGAGGAACAATATGTAGATTTCAACAAGAAGCAGATCGCAGACTGCGTGGCATTGCAGGAAAAAATCGGTCTGGACGTGCTGGTACACGGGGAATT
The DNA here is from genome assembly GCF_003438725.1 of Ruminococcus sp. OM06-36AC. Lineage (NCBI taxonomy): Bacteria > Bacillati > Bacillota > Clostridia > Eubacteriales > Oscillospiraceae > Ruminococcus > Ruminococcus sp. OM06-36AC. The sequence goes on along the minus strand of NZ_QSTT01000002.1, from coordinate 260,008 downwards.
CGAACGAAACGACATGGTAGAATATTTCGGAGAGTGTCTGGAAGGCTACCTGTTCACTGAAAAGGCTTGGGTACAGTCCTACGGCACACGCTGTGTAAAGCCGCCGATCGTCTGGGGTGATGTCAGCCGTGCAAAGCCGATGACTGTAAAATGGTCTGTCTATGCCCAGAGCCTGACAAAAAAGCCGATGAAGGGCATGCTAACCGGACCGGTCACTATTCTGAACTGGTCATTCCCGCGGGAGGACATTTCCTTGCAGGATTGTGCGTATCAGATTGGACTTGCCATTCGGGAAGAAGTACTGGATCTGGAGAAAAACGGTATCCGCATTATTCAGGTAGACGAAGCTGCTCTGCGGGAAAAGCTGCCTTTGCGGAAGTCTGACTGGAAAACAGAATACCTGAACTGGGCAATTCCGGCATTCCGACTGGTGCACAGCGGTGTAAAACCGGAAACACAGGTGCATACCCATATGTGCTACAGCGAATTCGCTGACATCATTCAGGACATCGATGATATGGACGCAGATGTCATCACGTTCGAAGCCAGCCGTTCTGACCTGACGATTCTGGACGTATTACAGGAGAACCACTTCCGCACCGAAGTTGGCCCCGGCGTGTATGACATTCACTCCCCCAGAATCCCTACCACTGCGGAAATCAAAACGGCAATTTCCAAAATGCTCTCCCGTATTCCGAAAGAAAAGCTTTGGGTCAATCCGGACTGCGGTCTAAAAACCAGAGGTATTGCTGAAACAGTACCCAGCTTGGAAAACATGGTAGAAGCTGCAAAAGCTTGCCGATAAGCTATTTCCCATTCTGAAAAGTGCTCTTTATAGTGTAACCAAATTGCAAAACAGCGGCAATCCGTTTTCTTCGGATCGCCGCTGTTTTGTTTGCTGTTATTTTATGGCAATACCGTGCAAAGTCGCCAGAAGCTCTTTGTGCGGTATTGCCTTATGTTAACGTTTGATTGTCTTAGATGTCGTTCCGCAGAACGTCGTCCAGAGATTCCCGCTTCACTGCCAGTCTGTCTTCGCCGCCCTTTACAAAAACGACTGCCGGCTTCTGGAGTCGGTTATAGTTCGATGCCATGGAATAATTATAGGCACCAGTTGCACAAACCGCAATAATATCGCCTACTTCGCAAGGCTGAATCTCCATATTTTCGCCGATCAGGTCGCCGCTTTCGCAGCACTTTCCGGCAATAGTTACCTTTTCAGTTTTCGGCTGTCCTGCCTTATTGGCAACCAGTGCATCATATGCAGATTGATACAGAATATAACGCGGGTTGTCGCACATGCCGCCATCGACAGAAACATAGGTACGGATATTCGGAATCTCTTTGATGCCGCCTACGGTGTACAGGGTAATGCCTGCCGGAGCTGCAATGGAACGGCCGGGTTCGATCAGGATAAACGGACGCTTTACATCGTGCGATGCACAGAAACCGTTGATGACCTTTGCTACCGCTTCCATATATGCATCATACGGCAGCGGGTCGTCTGCTTCAGTATAGCGGATACCGAAACCGCCGCCCAGATTCAGATCTTCTGCTTCGTAGCCCAGTTCTTTCTTCAGCTTTTCAATGAATTCCATCATGACTTCTGCTGCTGCCGTAAAGCCCTGTGTATCCAGAATCTGCGAGCCGATATGACAGTGCAGACCGCGAAGCTTCAGATTCGGGTAAGAAATCGCTTTCTTGACTGCTTCGTATGCTTCGCCGGTTTCCAGTGCAAAGCCGAACTTGCTGTCAATCTGTCCGGTACGGATAAAGTTATGGGTGTGTGCATCTACGCCCGGCTTGATGCGGAGCAGGATCGGGGCAGTCAGATGCTTTTCCGCTGCCAGCTGGTTCAGGTGCTCCATTTCATAGATGTTGTCCACAACAATTCTGCCAACGCCGTAATCCAGTGCCATGTTCAGTTCTTCTGTGGTCTTGTTGTTTCCGTGGAAGCAAGCCTTTGTCACGTCGAAGCCTGCCTGCACTGCGGTGTACAGTTCTCCGCCGGAAACCACATCGATGCCCATATTTTCGGACTGCATCACGCGATAGATCTCCTTGCAGGAAAATGCCTTGCTGGCATAGCAGACCAGACCCTGTCCGTCATAGTATGTGTCGATGCTTTTCTGGAATGTTTTGCAGTCCCGACGAATCATGTCCTCGTCCATGACATACAGCGGTGTACCATACTTCTTTGCCAGTGCAACGGTGTCTACGCCGCCAATGGTCAGATTTCCGGACGCATTTACCCCCAGATTATCAGATACAAACATGTTTATACTTCCTTTCTGCATTGCTTTTATGAACGCGGTATCGCGGTGAAAATACTCCCGTTCACCCCGCAGATCATTCTTCGGTTTCGGAGGCGATTTCTTCCAGAACGCCCTGTACTTCTGCAACGCCTTCCCGCGTCACTGCGGAAAAAGGGATCACATGAATCTGTGAGAAGTACGGAATTTCTGTTTCAAATGCCTGCATGCGTTTGGTACGTTCTGTCTTGTTCAGTTTGTCTGCTTTGGTCAGCACAATCAAAAACGGCAGTTCCGATTCTACCAAGAAATCGATCATCTGCAAATCGTCTTTAGAGGGTGCGTGACGCATATCGATCAGTAACAGGATCAGACGCAAGTCCCGATCTGCACCGAGATAGCCCGAGATCAGTCCGGACCACCGTTCCTTTTCCGACTTGGCAACCTTAGCATAGCCATAGCCGGGAAGGTCAACGATCGTCAAAGGATCCAGACGGTAAAAGTTGATTGTCGCTGTTTTCCCCGGAACAGCACTGACTCTCGCCAGCGATTTCCGCTGAAAAATTTTATTGATCAACGTAGATTTTCCCACGTTCGACCGTCCTGCAAAGGCAATCTCCATGGAATTGCAGGGCGGTATCTGTGAGAATGTCCCGTAGGACGCTACGAATTCTGCTTTTTGAAACTGCATGGATTCTTCTCCTTTTTATACATGGCACAGTTCCACAGCGGCTGTCTGTGCTTCTGCGGCTGGTTCTGCCGGTACCAGTGCCGTATTCAGCACAGTGTCCAGCGTTTTTGCCGGCACAAATGTGACATGTTCCCGCACGGTTTCGTCTACTTCCTCCAGATCCGGCAAGTTTTCTTCCGGAATAATCACCGTGTGAATGCCGGCTTTATAAGCTGCCATGGATTTTTCCCGCAGTCCGCCGATGGGCAGCACCTTGCCGTGCAGGGTAATCTCCCCCGTCATTGCGATGTCCCCCCGCACCGGTCTGCCGGAAAGAGCGGAAATGATCGCGGTTGCCATGGTAACGCCTGCCGAGGGACCGTCCTTGGGAACAGCTCCCTCCGGTGCATGAATATGCAGGTCACACTTGGTGTGGAAATCTTCCGGAATGCCGTACTGCTTTGCCACGCTGCGTGCATAGCTGACCGCAATTTTGGCACTTTCCTGCATTACGTTGCCCAGTGAACCAGTGTACTCAACTGTTCCCTTGCCGGACATCACCAGCACTTCCATGGGCATCAGCACGCCGCCGACAGAAGTCCATGCCAGACCGTTGACTACACCGACAGTATCTTCATGGCTCTGTTTGTCCGGTCGGAATTTCGGGATTCCCAGATATTCTTTCAGGTTGACTTCTGTAAAGGAAACCTTTTTGCAGATGCCCTCCACAATTTCTTTGGCAGCCTTTCGGCAAAGCGTACCGATCGTGCGTTCCAGTTCCCGCACGCCGGCTTCTCTGGTATAGCCATCAATGATCGCATACAGCACCTCGTCCGGAATCCGGCACTGGGTGCCTTTCAGTCCGTGTTTTTTCAGCTGCTTTTTCAGCAGATGCTCTTTGGCAATGTGGAATTTTTCCTCACGGGTATAGCTGCCCAGTTCGATAATTTCCATACGATCCAGCAGCGGTGCCGGAATCGGATCCAGAGAGTTTGCTGTTGCCACAAAAAGCACCTTGCTCAAGTCAAAAGGCACTTCAATATAGTGGTCACGGAACGCCTTGTTCTGTTCGCTGTCCAGTACTTCCAGCAGTGCCGCAGAGGGATCGCCCCGAAAGTCGTTGCTCATCTTGTCCACTTCGTCCAGCAGGATCATGGGGTTGTTGGTGCCGGCACGGGTCATGGCATCCATGATGCGTCCGGGCATTGCCCCTACGTAAGTTTTCCGGTGTCCGCGAATGTCCGATTCGTCCCGCACACCGCCGAGAGAAACACGTTCATAGTGCCGTCCCAGTGCCTTGGCAATCGATCTGCCGATAGAAGTTTTGCCCACGCCGGGAGGTCCGACAAAACACAGAATTTGTCCGGAGGCTTCCGGCAGCAGTGTCCGAACGGCAATGCTTTCCAGAATTCGTTCTTTCACCTTTTTCAAACCATAATGATCTTTTTCCAGTACAGACTGTGCCCGCTTCAGATTGGGCTTGGTATGGCTGGATTTATTCCACGGCAGTGCCAGAACTGTGTCCAGATAGCTGCGAATGACAAAGGCTTCCTGTGAAGCTGCCGGCAGACGGGACAGACGTTCTGCTTCCTTTTCCAGCTTTTTGCGGCTGGCTTCGTCCAGCGGAAGCGTGTCGATGATGTCGGTATACTGTTCCATTTCCGCAGCCGGATCTTCGGATTCTCCCAGCTGTTCGGCAATCAGGTGCATCTGTTCCCGCAGGTAGTATTCCCGCTGCGAGCGATCCAGATTTTCTTGTGTTTCCTCCTGTAGCTTTCGCTCCAGCCGGAGAATGTCCATTTCGTCCTCCAGAATCCGGTACAGCTTTTCCAGCCGCTGCAGCAGGCTGCTTTCCTCCAGAAGCATCTGCTTTGCATCATAGTCCAGCGAAATGTTGAACACGATCTCGTTAAACATCTTGGCAGCGTCCTGTTCGCAGATCACAGTTGCCATCAATTCTTTCGGCATGCGAGGCATCAGTTCTGCATATTCCTGAAAAATGTCCTTTATGCAGCGGACAGAAGCGGTCAGTTCCTTTTCACGGTCTTCCTCTGCCGAAACTTCCGGCAGCAGTTCCACTTCTGCCTGCGGGTAAAAGTTCTTTTCTTTTTCTGTGTTTTCCAGAAAAGCTGCGGTAATGGCTGCCCGTTCTTTTCCCTCGACCAGTACCCGTGTCACGCCGTCCGGCGAACGGAGCACCTGCCGCACTTCTGCGATCACACCCACTGTATACAGATCGTCTTGTTTGGGTTCTTCCACCAAGGGGTCTTTCTGAGTCACCAGAAACACGCGGCGATCCGATTTGGCACCGGCTCTCAATGCCTTGACAAACGGTTCCCGAGCCAGATCGAAGTGCATGATCATGTTCGGAAACAATACAATTCCACGCATTGCAAGCAGCGGCAGTTTTTGTACGGTTGGTGCGGTGATTTCTTCCATATAGTTTTCTGTATTTTCAATGGTTTCAGTCATGATTTCTGTCTTCCTTTCTGCATCAGCATTTCGTGCAGCGGCAAGTTCTCCCCATGCCTCTGCGAATCCGGAAATCTCACAATCCATTGGCTTGGCTGTGCGTTTTCCATGCGGCAGTACTGCACAAGCTTGTACAGAATTGCCTTGAAACGTATCGCAGTAACTCCTATTTTCTGCTCCCCCTGCCATGCGGCATTTCGTCACTGTTTCATTCGATTTGTTCTATTATACTATACTTCGTGATATTTTGCAAGTGGTAAGTCCTGAAAATTCAAAAATTGGAAAAAGAGAAACTATAATTGGAATCTTCTCCGGCGGGGAAATGTTGTTTCTCCCCGTCGTTTTCGAAAAAAGTTTTGTAAATCCCATTGCATTTTTTTGCAAACTGTGGTACAATGGTTTTTGATTGTAAGAACGTGAACTGCGGTGTTGCAATCTTTTACCGCAGACAGGAGCAGGACTGCTGCTCCCATACTTCTACTTTTCGATTTTTAGAGGGCATCTGTCTGCGGGCAGATGCTTTCAGAAAGGCTGTGATGGTAGGGTTGGAGAAAAAGCTGACCTTATATGGATTTAACAATCTCACTAAGACGTTGAGCTTTAATATTTTTGATGTATGTTATGCAAAGTCCGAACGGGAAAAACAGGACTATATCCGCTACATCGACGAACAGTATAATTCCGAACGTCTGACGAATATTCTCTGTGATGTCACCGAAATGATCGGTGCGGCGGTGCTGAATATTTCCAGACAGGATTACGAACCGCAGGGAGCTTCGGTCAACGTACTGATCGCTGAAGGCAGTGTAGCACCGGAAAGCATCGATCCGTCCTGCAATCAGGGGGACGGATTTCTCCAACGTCGGGATATTCACGCACATCTGGACAAGAGCCATGTCACAGTGCACACCTTTCCGGAAAGTCATCCGGACAATGAAGTCACCACATTTCGGGTCGATATTGATGTTTCCACCTGTGGGGAAATCTCTCCGCTGAACACGCTGGACTATCTGATCCGGAGTTTCGATTCGGATATTATCACCATTGATTATCGTGTCCGCGGCTTTACCAGAGATGTTTCCGGCAAAAAGTGCTTTATGGATCAGGAAATGGCTTCGATCCAGGATTTTATCAGCGAAGAAATTCTCCTGCGGTATGATGCACAGGATGTAAACGTATATCAATCCAATATTTTTCACACCCGCATGCTGATCAAGGAACTGGAACTGCAAAATTATCTGTTCAAAACCGATGCATATGAACTGGACCCGCGGGTGCGGCTGGATATTACCAATCGTCTGCGGCGGGAAATGATCGAAATTTTCAGCGGCAGAAACATCTATTGAGGAGGCAGAGCGATATGAACTGGACACAGCAGGACGCTCCTCTGATGGACGCTCTGAAAGAGCATCTGATGAACCGTGTGGTACGGTTTGACGTTCCCGGACACAAGGGCGGACGGGGCAACCATGAACTGGCGGATTTTCTCGGACAGCGGTGCGTACAGATCGACGTGAATTCTATGAAAAATCTGGACAATCTCTGTCATCCGGTTTCAGTGCTCCGCGATGCACAGCAGCTTGCCGCGGAAGCGTTCGGGGCTGCCAATGCCTTTTTTATCATCAACGGTGCTACCGGTGCTTCGCAGGCTATGATTATGTCGGTCTGCAAAGCCGGTGAAAAGCTGATCATGCCCCGCAATGTGCACCGCAGTGCGATCAATGCACTGGTTGTCAACGGGGCTATTCCCGTTTATGTGGATCCGGACGAAAACAAGGATCTGGGAATTCCGCTGGGCATGTCAGTAGAAGCGGTGGAACGTGCCATTCTTGCCAATCCGGACGCAAAAGCTGTATTGGTAAACAATCCGACTTACTACGGTGTCTGTCCGGATATTCGCCGTATCGCCAAGCTTGCCCATGAACACGGCATGCTGCTGCTGGCAGACGAAGCACATGGCACACATTTCTATTTCGGGGAGAATCTCCCCTGTTCCGCTATGGCTGCCGGTGCAGATATGGCATCGGTCAGCATTCACAAGACCGGCGGCAGTCTGACACAGAGTGCCATGTTGCTCTGTGCGGAGGGCATCAATGCGGACTATGTACGGCAGGTCATCAACCTGACACAGACCACGAGTGCGTCTTATCTGCTCATGGTATCGCTGGATATTGCTCGGCGAAATCTGGCGATGAACGGACGGGAAATGTACCGGAAAGCAGTGGAGTATGTGGACTATGCACGGGAGGAAATCAACCGCATCGGCGGGTATTATGTCTACGGGGACGAACTTTGCAACGGCGATTCGTTCTATGCGTTTGACCGGACAAAATTGTCCATTCACACCCGAAACACCGGTCTGGCAGGCATTGAGGTGTACGACTTGCTCCGGGACGAATACGGGATTCAGATTGAATTCGGTGACATCGGCAATATCCTTGCCATTGTCACTGCCGGAGATCGGGCGTTGGAGATCGAACGGCTGATCTCGGCGTTATCGGAGATCAAGCGGCTGTACGGCGGCGACCCTACGGGCATGCTGCAAAGCGAGTATCTGGCTCCGGACGTGGCACTCCCCCCACAGCAGGCGTTTTATGCGGACAAAAAAGCTGTGCCGCTGGAACAGAGCGTGGGTGAAATTTGCAGTGAGTTTGTCATGTGTTATCCGCCGGGAATCCCGATTCTCGCCCCCGGCGAACGCATTACAGCAGATATTGTGAATTATATCCAGTACGCCAAGGAAAAGGGTTGTTCTCTGACCGGGCCGCAGGATATGGAGATTGCAAGATTGAATGTGGTGAAGAAGTAGGGGTTACTGTTTGCTTGGCAAATCGGAAGTTGTGAACTTAGAATTAGAGATGTTGAAAATGAAAATAATAATTATATTTATTGATTTACTGATGGCAACTGTTCTCTTTTTTGTTGGAAGATTTTTTATCAAATCAAGGAATACAGAAAGAAGTGTGCTGTTTTTATCAGGAGATTATACTGGATTAAATACAGAGAAAATATGCAGAGTTACTGGAAAACGGATTAAGACATGGGCAATGCTCTTTTGTCTTGGCGGTATAATTGATTTTATCAAGCTGGGCGCAGGAATAATAATAGCCTCCGTTTTTTTTATTATCTTACTTGTATTTCATTTGGTTGATATGACTATAAATCGAGACAAGTACCGGGTATAAATTCAAGTTTATAAAGGAGAATCAACATGACAAAAGAACAGGCACTGCCGGGAATCCCGATTCTCGCCCCCGGCGAACGCATTACGGCGGATATTGTGAATTATATCCAGTACGCCAAGGAAAAGGGCTGTTCTCTGACCGGACCGCAGGATATGGAGATCGCGAGATTGAATGTGGTGAAGAAGTAGGGGTTACTGTTTGCTTGGCAAATCGGAATTTGTAAATCTGATTGATTTTATAATACAAAACATTGGAGGGAAATAATATATGTTAGATTTAAAAATCAAATACAACGAACTAACGGCAGAGCAATTTATTGAATTATGGGAAACAGTATGGGGAGATGGACCATCTCTTGAGCAAACAAGATTAGCAATGAAACATACCCTATTTAGAGTTTCTATATGGGACGGAGATTGCATTGTTGCTATGGCAAGAATGAATGGTGATATGGGACTTAATTATTATATTAAAGATGTTGTTGTCAGACCTGAATATCAGGGAAAAGGTATTGGAAGAATGTTAATAGATGAATTAAGAAGGTTTATAAGTAACAATGGAGTAAAAGGAACAGATATTTTTGTGGAGCTATGTGCGGTTCCGGATAAGATACCTTTTTATGAAAAATTTGGATTCGAAGCAAATGAGGCACAAAGATTAAAAAAATTTCATCATGTCGAGTAATATTAAATTCCAGTTTATAAAGGAGAATCAACATGACAAAAGAACAGGCACTGCAATACACGAAGTATGCTGCGAAAAAAGCACTTGACGAATTGGAAAAGCAACGTTCTGTCCGCTTCACATTAAAAGACGACATTCCGTCTGTGTTTGAAAGTAAAATTGGCGGTGTACCCTATTTCCCGTCCGATGCTGAAATACCCGTTGACAGTAATGGGAATCCACTAAGATTTTTAATGCAGATCAAGTGCAGTGATATTCAAGGGTTAGACTGTTTTCCCAAACAGGGAATGATTCAATTTTGGATTTGTGCTGATGATTGCTGGGGAATGTGCGATAAAAAAAGGATTCAGAGTCATCTATTATGATGCGATTTCTGACAGCACAACTACTCCACAAATGTCTGCTTTTAATGACATGGAAAAAGAGTTTTTCCCCTTAAAGGGCGAATATGGCGTTGCATTTCTTCCCACAGTAGAAGATGCACCTAAAAACTCAACGGAATATGAAGAAGCTTTCTGCAAATATTTCAACGAAATTTCTGGTGAAGCCATAAAAAGCCCTTATGACTTAAAATTCAAATTAAATTTACCTTTTGATATATTAGATGAGGCAGTTTATAACGACAATTCAGCCCATGGTCATAAGGTCGGCGGTTCTTCAGATTTTTGCCAGTATGATCCCCGTGAAACAATAGAACAACAGAAAAAATATGATTTTCAGTTACTACAGATGTGCAGTGACTTTAGAAGCGATTCCACAAAGATCATGTGGGGCGATGCAGGAATTTGCCACTTCTTTATCAACAGCGAAAAATTGAAGAACTGCGATTTTCGTGATGTTTTATATTATTGTGATTGTTGTTAAGGCAATCTAGAAACAGCGAAATTTCAATTCCACGAACTGTAAGGAGAGAAATATGTATAAAGCTTTTGAAAAATGGCTGAACGGCGTATTAGATGAAAATGTGCCGCTATCAGGAGTGGCTATAAATTTTAATCTTTACGAAGAAACAGATTCACATTGGTCTATACAGCTGATTTGTGCTTCATATTTTGATGAAGAAGACGAAGATTGGTGTTGTGAAGAAGAATTTAGTTCCGGAGAAAATGTATTCTCTTGGGAAGAAGATGCAGAATGGGAAGAAATCCTTGATATTTCTTGTCAAATGATAAAGCAGTACATTTCAGGTGGAAAATACGCAGAAGAATTCAGAAAATATGAGGCAATCGCAGCTGGATTTGTAGATGGAGATTTGGAAATTCTTTATAGAAGGTAACAGGTTTGGGCTTCATCTTATTTAAAGAGAAAATTCGAATTGTTCAGCAACAGCAAATCAGAAATTACGGAGATCAGAAATGGATAAAAAGGTCATATTTTTCCTTAACTATATTTGGACAGCCGTTATCGCATTTTCCTTTCCGATTTGTTTCGAGCTGATTTTCCTGCATATTACTGGAAACACTAAAGGATATGGTTATGCCTTAGGTTCTGAAAAAATGGTATCCGTAATATTGGGGTGTATCCAGTTCCGGATATGGCTGGCATTATCTTTTCCTTCATACTTCTATGTTTTTCGAAAAACGGCTAAAAAGAAGATTTACTTGCTGATTTCCATTGCCTTATACATTGTACTTATTGGAATCGGTATCAGCAGGATTGGCGGTTTGTCAGTTTACTTGAAAGACGTTTTCAATGTGCGTATATAGATTTCCATTTTTCAAAAAAATGATTTGTAAAAAAGGAGGCATAAAAATGTTTCGACCAATGCGAAGATGGAAACAGCAGCTTTCTGACGAGGACTGCATTGCAATTCTGAAAAGCGAGCTGAGAGGCATCTTATCTGTACTGGGCGACGACGGATATCCTTACGGCATTCCCATGAACCACTGGTACTGCGAAGCAGACGGCAAGCTGTATTTCCACGGAGCGAAAACAGGTCACAAGATCGATGCCATTTCCCAATGTGACAAGGTTTCCTACTGTGTCCATGACGAGGGCTATCGGGAGGACGGACAGTGGCCGCTGCATATCAAAAGTGTTGTGGTATTTGGCAGGATTCAGCCGGTGACAGATGCAGAAAAGGAATTGGAGATCTGCACGCACCTCTGCCAGAAATTTACTGATGATAAGGCGTATCTGGAACGTGAATTGCAGCATTCCCGTCCGAATGTGCTATGCCTTGCACTGACACCGGAGCATATGACAGGAAAACTGGTCAAGGAATCCTAATGGAAAAGGCAAAGTGAAAGGAGTTTTGATATGGACATCTGGTATACCGAAAATCACACGGATAACGTCCGGCTCTCCATTCGCATTGACAGGCAGCTTGCCAGTGTGCAGAGTGAATTCCAACGAATCGACGTGTTTGATTCCGTGGAGTTCGGACGCATTATGACGCTGGACGGTCTGCTGATGGTGACCGAAAAAGATGAGTATATCTACCACGAAATGATTACCCATATTCCCATGGCGACCAACCCGAACATCAAAAAGGTTCTGGTGATCGGTGCCGGCGACGGCGGTACGGTACGGGAACTCTGCCGCTACCCCTCCATTGAACAGATCGACATGGTGGAGATCGATGAACTGGTAGTGCATCTGGCAAAGGAGTATCTGCCGTTTACAGCATGCAGTCTGGACGATCCGCGGGTACATATTTACTATCAGGACGGCCTGCGGTTTGTCCGCAAGGTGGAAAATGAATACGACCTGATTATTGTGGATTCTACTGATCCGTTCGGCGTGGGTGAAGGTCTGTTTACCAAGGAATTCTATGGCAACTGCTATAAGGCGTTGACCGAGGACGGCATACTGGTCAACCAACACGAGAGCACATTCTACACGTCCTATTCCAATGCCATGAAACGGGCACACAGCCGCATCAAAGGGTTCTTCCCTATCGCACTGGTGTATCAGGCTCATATCCCCACTTATCCCTCTGGACATTGGCTCTTTGGATTTGCTTCGAAAAAGTATGACCCTGTACGGGATTTGCAGGCGGACTGGTGGAATGGGCTGGGTATCAAAACCAGATATTACAATACGATTCTGCATCGGGGCTGTTTCGCCATTCCGAACAACGTTCGCGATGCTCTGCGGGAATCTGAGCGTGACAGAAGATAAGGAGCAAAGATGGGACTATTGGATATATTTAAACAAAAAAACAGTGTACCGGAGAAAGTCAAAACATGTGAAAAAACGGATTCTGGTGCGAATATGGTGAAAGAAATCCGTGAGGAGATTTTGAAAAAAACTGCTATCCCCTATATGAAATTGCAGCTGACAGATACCAAGCCCAGTCTGTTTGACAGCAAGGTTGGCGGTATTGGATATGTTCCCCGTGATGCGAAAATTCCGGAGGACAGTGAGGGCACACAACTGCGGCTGCTGGCACAGATCGACTGTGCAGAGATCACGCTGGAAGATTTCCCCCATCAGGGACTGCTGCAATTCTGGATTCTGAACGACGATGTCAGCGGACTGAATTTCGATGACAACACCTTGCAGGACACATTTCGTGTGCTATATTTCAAAGAGCCGGATCAGACGGTCACAGAGAAAGAAGTCTGCGAAAAAATGGCGGCATCTTCTGACGAAGAGGATCTCTTTCCGGTGAGAGGCTGTTATGGACTGGCATTCTCGGAAGATGTGGACACAATTTCTTACAGTGATTATCGGTTTGAAAGCTGTATTCGAAAACTGGTACAACAGGATTATCCAGAGGAGGCTGAAAACCTGCTAGAAAATATGGATGACTTTTTCGACGGGGGCAGCGGTCATAAGATCGGCGGTTACCCCGGCTTTGCACAATGGGACCCCAGAAGCAGTGAAGACACGCATGATGTATTGCTGTTTCAGTTGGACAGTGACATGGGAACCGACTGGAAAATTTTATGGGGTGATTGCGGCATCGGCAACTTCTTCATCAATTGGGAAAAGTTAAAAAACTGCGATTTCAGTGATGTGCTTTATACCTGGGATTGCTGCTAATCAATATTGTTATTTTTGAATTTTTGGAGGTATATGAACATGGGAAAAGCGTTAATTATCGGAGCCGGCGGCGTGGCAGGCGTTGTCATTCACAAGTGCTGCCAGAACAGTGAAGTGTTTACAGAGATCTGCATTGCCAGCCGTACCAAGTCCAAGTGTGACAAGTTCAAGGAAGAATTGCAGGACAAGACGGCTACCAAGATCACCACTGCACAGGTGGATGCCAATGATGTAGACCAGCTGATCGCTCTGATCGAGCAGGAGAAGCCGGACATTGTCATCAATGTGGCACTTCCCTATCAGGATCTGACCATTATGGACGCTTGCCTTGCAACCAAGACGGACTATGTGGACACCGCAAACTATGAACCGGAAGATACGGCAAAGTTTGAGTACAAGTGGCAGTGGGCTTATCGGGAACGCTTCGAAAAAGCTGGCATCACAGCTCTGCTGGGCAGCGGCTTTGACCCCGGCGTAACTGGCGTATTTTGTGCTTATGCCCAGAAGCACTACTTTGACGAAATCAATTATATCGACATTCTGGACTGCAACGGCGGTGACCACGGCTATCCTTTCGCTACCAACTTCAATCCGGAAATCAATATTCGGGAAGTTTCTGCAAAGGGCAGCTACATCGAAAACGGCGAATGGGTGGAAACCGAACCTATGGAAATCAAGCGAGAATACAACTTCGATCAGGTTGGCGAAAAGGATATGTACCTGCTGCACCACGAAGAACTGGAATCTCTGGCACTGAATATCAAGGGTATCAAGAGAATCCGCTTTTTTATGACATTCGGTCAGAGTTATCTGACGCATCTGAAGTGTCTGGAAAATGTGGGTATGACTTCCATTGAACCAATCATGTTCGAGGGCAAGGAAATCGTTCCCCTGCAGTTCCTCAAGGCAGTTCTGCCGGATCCGGCTTCTCTCGGTCCCCGCACCGTGGGCAAGACCAACATCGGCTGCATTTGTCAGGGTGTCAAGGACGGTAAGCCGGTGAACTACTACGTCTACAATGTCTGCGATCATCAGGAATGCTACAAGGAAGTTGGCTCTCAGGCAGTTTCTTACACCACAGGTGTTCCGGCAATGATCGGTGCAATGCTGGTAATGACCGGCAAGTGGAAAAAACCGGGCGTTTATAATGTAGAAGAATTCGATCCGGATCCGTTTATGGACGCACTGAACAAGTGGGGGCTGCCGTGGACTGAGAATTTTGATCCGGTGCTGGTAGATTAAGGAGATACAACAATGTACCATGTAAAACTACTTCTGAAATACACTGTAAAGGAACAGATTTTCTACGAGGAATCTATCTTGCAAGTAGATGCCGGCTCTTTTGATGAAGCTTATCAAAAGGCGGAAATCTATGTAAAGCAAACAATGGACAACAAGCGTAGAAATATGTACGGCGACACTGTACATTGCACTGTTGTAGACTATCTGGACTGTTTTCAGTCTGATGACGTGGAAAGTGATGTACAGGAAGTGTATTCCAGAATCTTTCAGAATCATTCGGAGTTTTCCGAAACGAAATTGGTAGAACTTCTTAGCAATTCCTGTACACGGGAAGAAATGCTGCCTCTGCGGTATTTCCCCGATCCAAAATAAAGGAAACACTGAATAAAGCCTAATTTAAGACGTGTATTTCATTTTTATGTGAACATACTCTGACATGAATCCCTCGAATTAGAAGAAGCGTTCCGCATCAAGCAGAACGCTTCTTTTTCAAGAAAGGAATTTTGAAAATGGACTTTGAATCTTTATTTGACATTCCCATTGATGAGCTGCATACGCCTTGCTATCTCACTGATGCACGGCTGCTGCAAAAGAACACCGCGTTGCTGAAACAAATCCAGCAGCGAACCGGCTGTAAGATCCTGCTGGCACAAAAGGCGTTCTCAATGTTCTCCGCCTACCCGCTGATTCGGGACGATCTCGCCGGAACGACTGCCAGCGGATTATTCGAGGCAAAACTGGGACGAGAGCACTTCGGGAAAGAAGTGCATGTGTTCTCCCCTGCCTACACGCAGGAAGATTTCACACAGCTGCTGGAACTCTGCGACCATATTGTATTCAACTCGTTTGGACAATGGAAAAAATACCGGCAGCAGGTGCAAGATGCAACTCGGAATATTTCCTGCGGCATTCGCATCAATCCCGGCTATGCAGAAGTTGAAACTGATCTATACAACCCCTGCATTTCCGGTTCCCGCATGGGTGTACCGCTGGAACAAATGGAAGACGACGACTTTGCAGGCTTGGACGGGATTCACTTTCACACCATGTGCGAGCAGAACTCTGACGTTCTGGAGCGTACCCTCGACCACATGCTGCCGCAGTTTGACAAGTGGCTGAAACGATGCAAGTGGGTAAACTTCGGCGGCGGACACCACATCACCCGTCCGGACTATGACGTGGAACGGCTGGTATGCTGCATTGAACGGGTACGGGACACCTACGGCGTACAAGTATATCTGGAGCCGGGAGAAGCAGTTGCTCTGAATGCCGGTTATCTGGTGGCAACTGTGCTGGACGTGGTACACAACGGCATGGACATTGCCATTCTGGACGCTTCTGCCGCCTGCCATATGCCGGACGTTCTGGAAATGCCCTATCGCCCGCACATTCTGTACAGCGGGACAGCCGGCGAAAAAACTTATACCTACCGACTTGCCGGAAACACCTGCCTTGCCGGTGATGTGATCGGAGATTACTCTTTCGACCATCAGCTGCAAGCAGGCGAAAAGCTGGTATTCTGCGACATGGCAATTTACTCCATGGTGAAAAACAACACATTCAATGGCGTTCCCTTGCCGGATATTGCCCTCTATCAGAATGGACATATCGATTTGGTAAAGCGGTTTGGCTATGCCGATTTTGAGGGACGGCTGTCATGAGTTTTGACGCGGCACACTGCACCCTCTGCCCCAGACGATGCGGTGCTGATCGGGAAAAAGGCGTGGGGCTTTGTCACTGCGGCACGGAAATTCGAATCGCCAGAGCAGCCCTGCACCCATGGGAGGAGCCTTGCATTTCCGGCAGACATGGTTCCGGAACTGTGTTCTTTTCCGGCTGTGCTCTGGGCTGTGTATTTTGCCAGAACCGGAAAATCAGCCGGCAGGCTGTTGGAAAAGCAGTCACAGTGACACAGCTTGCAGAGATTTTTCTGAAATTGCAGGATCATCGGGCACACAATATCAATCTGGTCACAGGAAGCCATTATACACCATGGATCGTGCAGGCTCTGGAACTGGCAAAACCCAAGCTGCACATTCCGGTGGTGTGGAACTGCGGCGGCTATGAATCGCCGGAAATCCTGCACATGCTGGAGGGACTGGTGGACATCTACCTCCCTGATTTAAAATTTTACACGCCGGAAACCGCAGGAGCATATGCCAACTGTCCGGACTATTTTTCAGTTGCAGCAAAGGCGATTCCGGAAATGTTCCGACAGGTGGGAAAGCCGGTATGGAACGGCGATTTGCTGGAACGCGGTCTGGTGGTACGGCATCTGGTTCTGCCGGCACATCGAAAAGAATCGATGCAGCTGCTGGACTGGCTGGCGGCGGCTCTGCCTACAGATGCGTTTTTGCTAAGTCTGATGGGACAGTACACCCCGCCGGAAATGCCGCTGTCGGACAAGCACCTGAACCGGCGAATTGCCACGTTTGAATATGAGTCCGTTCGGAAACATGCTGTGCAGCTGGGACTGAACGGTTATGGACAGGAACGCTCGTCTGCTTCGGCAGGGTATACGCCGGATTTTCAGACGGAATCCTTATAAAGGCAATGCCGTTTTAAAGCCTTCCCAATTTGGCGGAAGATGATAAGGGCAACACCGCACAAAACTTGTGCGGTGTTGCCCTTAATCGTATCCCCCAGCAAAGCTAGGAGATGCTTGTTCTTCTCTATTGGTTATATCGCCCGTTTATTCCGGCTGAATCGCATCATAGCCGGTTTCCTTGGTGCGGATTCGCATTGCCTCCCGCACATCATAGCTAAAGATCTTGCCGTCGCCGATATTACCGGTATAGGCTGCCTTCTGAATGGCATCAATGGTTTTCTTCTCCCATTCTTCTGACGAAACCAGTACTTCGATCTTGATCTTCGGGAGCATCTGAATCTCTACCTGCTGGTGTCCGCGGACGTAGGCATACTCCTTAAAGCCACGCTGGGTACCGCAGCCCATGACCTGATAACAAGTCATGCCGTGCACGTCCAATGCTGCCAGAGCGTCCAGAACGTCCTCCAGCTTTTCTTCCCGAATCATTGCTTCTACTTTAATAATCATTGCTGTCACTCCTTTGTTTAGTCTAAGCCGTTAAACGACGGATATGCAGATTCGCCGTGCTGCGAGCGATCCAGACCGACACGCTCTTCCCGTTCGGTAACGCGAATCTTTCCGGTTACCAGACGTGTGATACCATAGCAAATCAGTGTGCCGGCTACAGACACTACAATGGTAATACCGATACTTGCCAGCTGTACCAAGAACAGATGAATGTCCCCGAAAAACAGACCATTGCCCTGCCCGATATCGTTGATAGACACCTTGCAGAACAGACCGGTACAGATACCGCCCCAGATTCCGCCGACACCATGGCAGCCAAATGCGTCCAGTGCATCGTCATAGCCGAACTTTTCCTTGACCCAAGAGATCATGAAGAAGCAGATCGGCGAAGTGGTCAGACCAATAATCAAGGCCGCCCAGACCGGTACAAAACCGGCTCCCGGTGTAATGCCTACCAGACCGGCAACCATACCAGTGCAGGCTCCGACAAATGTCGGCTTTTTATTGACAACGACATCACAGAACATCCACGACAGCATTGCGGCTGCGGAAGAAACTGCGGTGGTTACAAATGCATGTGCAGCCAGACCATCTGCTGCCAGTGCAGAACCGGCATTGAATCCGAACCAGCCGAACAGCAGGATAAATGCTCCCAGTGCCACCATCGGGGTGTTGTGAATCTTATAGTTTGCACGTTTATAGTCATACCGTTTTCCAAGGAGAATGCAGAGTGTCAGTGCCGTGATACCGGAACTGATGTGTACTACGTTGCCGCCGGCAAAGTCTACAGAACCGATCTTTGCCAAGAAACCGCCGTCGCCCCAGACCATATGTGCCATGGGATAATATACCACGAAACTCCACAGCACCAAAAACGTAAACAGCGACTTGAATTTCATTCTGCCCGCTACAGAACCGGTAATCAGTGCCGGTGTGATGACTGCAAACATCATCTGAAACAGGCAGAATACCATGTTCGGAATGCCCTGTCCCTCTATGTATGGCTCTGTCAGGGAAACACCCTCCAGACCAAACCAGCTGAAATCACCGATCACACCGCCGTGATCCGGTCCGAACGAAAGCGAGTAGCCGAACAGCATCCACATCACGATTCCCGTTGCAATCGTGACAACCGCTGTGAACATCGTGTTCACAGCGTTTTTCCGCCGCACCAGACCGCCGTAAAAACACGACAAACCAGGAGTCATAAAAAATACAAGTGCAGCACAAATCATAACAAAGCCGATATTCCCAGAATCCATAATTCAAATGTCCTCCATATCCAATCAATTCGTAGATGTTACATCACCAAGGGAAAAAACCGATGCCAATTCTGGCGGCAACCCCATTGTTCCACCTTCAAAGCGATTGCAGAGGGTATAAAAAACGCCCTCGCACAGCAACCGACTGTACGGGACGCCATTGTCCGTATTCGAAGTGAATCATTTCATCGGAACGATTCCTCATGTGTTTAGTATACAGGAAACTTTGTTTAATTGCAATAGATATTTTATGAACGATATATAAAATATGAAACATCATTTCTTTTGGTAATATTGCACAAATGCCTGACGAAAGCTGATTTTCTGCCGGCAACTATTTTTTTAATGCAGAAAATTGCAAAAAGCAGAAAACGACACGCAGATACAAGCTTTTTCTCTGCTGAAGCAAAAAAACAGCGTTTCAATTCCATTTCCGATTTTTTACCGAGATTTTATGTGGTTTTCCATAAAAAACGTGCGAAAAAAGGGCGAAATTCCGTGCAAATGTCATTTTTCCGTGATGTTCTTGACAAATGAAAAAAAATAGTATATAATTCGTAGTAGATTATGATTTTGGAGGAACATTTGACATGACAAAAACTGATTTGATTGAAAAGCTGTACGAGGAAAACTACTGCACCAAGAAAGATGCCGAGGCTCTGGTGAACGCTGTATTTGATGCAATCCGCGACGCAATGGTTGCAGGCGATAAGGTTACCATTTCTAAGTTTGGTACCTTCGAAGTGCGGGAACGCAGTGCAAAGGAATGCAAGAATCCCCGTACCGGTGAACCGGTTCAGGTTCCGGCTTCCAAGGCTCCGGTCTTCAAGGCAAGCAAGAACCTGAAGGAATCTGTAAACGCATAAGAAGACATCAGGAGGAATGAGCAATGGCTAGATCGAAAAAAACTGATACCGCCAAGACAACGGCTGCTGCAGCAACAGCAGAAGCAAAAACAACCAAGACTGCTTCTGCTGCTCCGAAGACCACACGTGTCCGCAAAACTGTCAGCATCAGCTTGCAGTACGGCGGCATGGAATGGACAACAGATGTTCTGACAGAACGTGCAGTTGTGGCGTGGGCCGCAGAGCACGGACAGAAAAAGACTGCCGCAAAGGATATTAAACTGTATGTAAAGCCGGAAGAAAACATGGTGTATTATGTAATCAACGGAGATTCCGGCTCATTCACACTCTAATTTGAAATAGCAAGTTTCCCTGCGGGTTTCGCAAATCAAAACAAATGCAGGAAATTTTTCTATTCGGATTCACACAAACAAAGAAAAAGCAGAAACGCCAAAAACGTTTCTGCTTTTTTTGTACAGATAATAGATACAGCGTTCGTTAAATTACGACACTGCCATTTTGATGTAGTCCTTGCAGTCACTGCCTACAGAAGCATTGACAACCTCCAGTGCATTCGCATCATATTTGAAGCGGAAGATCAGTGCAACGATACCCGGGTTGTCGGACATATCAAAGCGAACTGTTACTTCGTCGCCCGGATTGCCCTTTGCAGTTCCGGCTGCAATGGTAAATGTACCGGATTCTGCGGAGCCAGCAGACTGTTCAGCTGCGGAACCAACTGCAACATCACCGTCTACAAATGCTACCGGTACGCTTTCTGCATCCCAGTTTGCAAAGTCATTTTCGCCGGCTGTCAGAGCATAGTTGCCGTCCGGAGCATCATCCTTGATCTTGAAGGTAACGTCCAGGAAATCGCCGTTGCAGACAACGTTATCCCCGTTGGACATATCCAGCCAGTACGCCTGAAATGTCTTCATGTCTGCCTGATAGCTGCTGCCACTGTTGCTATTACCATTATTGCCGTTAGAGCTACTGGAATTGCCACCGGCAGCTGTAGAGCTTTCATTGCCGGAACCGGAATTGTTTCCACCCTTTACGACTTCTGTTACAACATTTCCGCTGTCGTCCTTCACAGCCTGACCGGAATCGTCAGTCACCACCACATAGGAATCTTCGCCGGAAGATCCGCCGTTCTGTGAAGTAACACCCTTATTGACAGGAACATCTGCGTTGCCGGAGCTTTCGTCATCAGCATCGATGGCATACGAGAATGTCATATCCTGTTTCTGCATTTTTGCCAAGTCTTCCGAAGCAATGGTTCCCTCGCTGGATTCTTCTCCCGCAGCAACGGAATCGCTTGCATTCTTCGAAGAACTGTCTTTTTTGTCCTTGCCGCATGCGGTCAGCGACACCCCAATCGCACAAGCCAACAAACAGGCAATCCATCTTGCTCGATTTGTTTTCATAGAACAAGTTCCTTTCTACCTGAAGTGATACTCACCGGCAGCGTGCCGCCATACACGGCTTCTTACCAGATGATACGTTTTATTATACACGCATTCTGTGAAAAAGTCAAGCCCTTTTGTAAAAATGTCATAAATAGGCTCCCAAAAAATCTTGGGCAATACCACAAAAAAATTTACCTGTTTGCAGATTTCTCGTCAAACTGCACAGAAGTGCCTTTCCATACGCAAAAATACCGGCGAAATTTCTATGCAATCTGCTGAAAAATCTGACAATCTATCTTCTGTACAAGCTTTCTGTAGCATTACCCTTGATTTTTTTACAAAATCGCGGTATACTATTTCTTAAGCAATATCGCTTTTATAGGGATTTCTGTGAAAGGAGTATTTCACATGAAAAATAAAACTTCCAAAAAAACATCTGACAAAAAAATTTCCCGAAAAACCATTTTTAGTCTGATCGCTGTGGTTGTGGTCTTTGCTGTGGTCAGCGTTGCCATGCTGCCGCTGATCCATTTGCTGTCCAGCGAGCACGGGCAGCAGGTCATCATCGACAAAATGCAGAGTTTCGGCATCTTCGCTCCCCTGCTGTTTGTGCTGCTGCAAGTATTACAGGTGGTCATTGCCGTGATCCCCGGAGGTCCGGTGCCCATTATCGGTGGAATCCTGTTCGGACAGTGGGGCGGTCTGTTCCTGTCCCTTGCCGGATTTTTTCTGGGAACGGTTCTGGTGTACTATCTGGTGCAGTGGATCGGCAGACCGCTGGTAGACCGTTTTGTTTCGGAAAGTCATTTCAAAAAATTTGATTTTCTGCTGGACGGCAAACGAACAGAACTGCTGATCTTTCTGGTGTTTCTACTGCCGGGGCTGCCGAAAGATGCCCTTACCTATCTGGTTTCATTCAATCCAAAAATCAAGCCGATGTATCTGTTTTTCCTGACAACACTGGGACGGACACCAGCAACAGTCCTGACTGTTTTTATGGGAAAAAGTTTATGGGAGGGCAACTATGTCCTGACCATCGTGCTGGCAGGCGTGATCGTTCTGCTGGCGGCAGCAGGAATCTTTATCAAGCGAAAAGTGGACAAGCGTGCTGCACAAAAGCATCAGCATTCCGATGAAACCGCAGACAGCAAATACGGAAAGGAATAATCATTATGCCACACAATCATCTACAGGACGCACTGGCGTACTTGCATACGCTGTACGCTACATATGAAGCACAGGGCATCACGATCACCGGCAGCCGCATGCCGCTGACACAATACGCCAACTTTGCCGCAATGAAATATCTGCTGTTTCTGGCAAATCAGGACCGTGTCATTACCGATGCAGAAACCAATTTTATCAACAACTGTCTGCAACAGTCTGCCACGACACAGACAATGGAACGCTTTTTGCAGCAGTTCTCCATTTCCTTTTCCGGTGCGGCAGATTCTTTACTGGCACTGCTGGCGGCACTGGTGCGTGTCGATTTGCAGGGCAGCGGCGTAGAGGGCAGCATTTCCCTGCTCTGGCTGGAAACCATTGCACAAATGGGAACGCAATTTTCGCTGAATACTGCCGGAAAAGTAGAACCACAGCAACAGATCGTGCAGAACTCCATGATGCAGCAGCTTTCCCGTTATCGAGATGCCGCCATGCGTGGCTGTCGTCGTCCGGAACTGGAAAAGGCGGTTGTCATTCCGGCGGATTTCAATGCCGAAAAGCCGCCGATTCCGGCTGAAAAAGAAGCGGTTGTCGATGATGCTGAAATTACAGAAGCTCCTACGGAAACGCTGGACGAACTGCTGGCACAGCTGCACCAGCTGGTAGGGCTGCAAAACGTCAAAGACGAGTTGGAAAGTCTGATTCACCTGCTCAGGATTCGAACGATCCGGCAGGAGCGAGGGCTGCCCCTGCCGCAGACTTCCCTGCACATGGTCTTTTCCGGCAATCCCGGAACCGGCAAAACCACAGTTGCACGGCTGCTGTCTAAAATCTATGCCCGACTGGGTGTCCTGAAAAAAGGGCATCTGATAGAAGCTGATCGTGCGACGCTGGTCAGCGGCTATGTGGGGCAGACAGCAATCAAAACCAAGAAGGTCGTGGAAAAAGCAATGGGCGGCGTGCTGTTCATTGACGAGGCGTACACGCTGACCAGTTCCGGCGGCAGCAACGACTTCGGCACAGAGGCAGTCAACACTCTGCTCAAGGAAATGGAAGATCATCGGGACGATTTGATCGTTATCGTTGCCGGCTATCCGAAGGAAATGGAACAGTTTCTGGACACCAATCCGGGGCTGCGTTCCCGCTTCCGGCAGGTGATCTTTTTCGATGACTATAAGCCGGAAGAACTGATGCTCATCTTCTCTAACCTATGCGACAGCTACTGTCTGAAAATGCCGACAGACACCTATGCCTATGTACAGGAATATTTCCGGAAACGCTGTGCAGAAGCGGGAAAAGGGTTTGCCAATGCCAGAGATGTCCGGAACTTTTTCGAATTTGCCCTGACCAATCAGGCAGACCGGCTGGCAAAACTGCCGGAGCCGCTTTCAGACGAAGAACTGCTGACACTGCTGCCGGAAGATGTACAGAGCATTCCGGTTGCTTAACAAAATTTCAACAAAGCAAAAAAGCGCCACGCCGCACAGACGTAACATGATCTGTGCGGCGTGGCGTTTTATTTTGGAGGTTTGCAATTGTCTATTGTTTTACTGACAGATCATCTTCTGACCGTCATAGTCGATACGAATTACAGTACCCGGTGCCGGATCGTCGGCAATGATCTTTCTTGCCACAAGAGTTTCTACCTTGGACTGGATCAGTCGTTTCAGCGGACGTGCACCATAGTTGACATCATAGCCCTGTGCCACAATGCACTCCTTGGCAGCATCAGTAACTTCCAGTTCCAGCTGCTTGTCTTCCAGACGTTTCCGCAGCTTCTCCAGCAGCAGATCTACAATACGGAAGATCTCGGTCTTGCTCAACGGCTTGTAGAAGACGATCTCGTCCAGACGGTTCAGGAATTCCGGACGGAACTTCTGCTTCAGGAGCGTATCGACTTCCTTTCTGGCTTCTTCCGAGATGTTGCCGTTTTCGTCCATGCCTTCCAGAATCATCGGCGAACCTAAGTTCGAGGTCAGAATGATAATGGTGTTCTTAAAGTCCACCGTTCTGCCCTGCGAGTCGGTGATTCTGCCGTCGTCCAGCACTTGCAGCAGGATATTAAACACGTCCGGATGTGCCTTTTCCACTTCGTCCAGCAGAACAACAGAATACGGCTTCCGGCGAACAGCTTCTGTCAGCTGACCGCCTTCTTCATAACCCACGTATCCCGGAGGAGCTCCGATCAGACGGCTCACGCTGAATTTCTCCATATATTCGCTCATATCGATACGAACAATGTTGTTCTCATCATCGAACAAAGCTTCTGCCAGTGCCTTTGCCAATTCGGTTTTGCCGACACCAGTCGGTCCAAGGAACAGGAACGAGCCCAACGGACGGTTCGGATCCTGAATGCCTGCACGAGAACGCAGAATGGCTTCGCTGACCTTTTCCACAGCTTCGTCCTGACCAATTACACGGCGGTGCAGTACTTCGTCCATGTGCAGGAGTTTTTCCCGTTCACCCTCCATCAACTTCGTTACCGGAATGCCAGTCCATCTGCCGACAATGCGGGCGATTTCTTCTTCGGTCACCTTGTCCCGCAGCAGAGAGTTCTTGCTCTCTTTCTGCTTTTCTGCAATGGCTTCTTCGTCTTCCAGCTGTTTTTTCAGCTGCGGCAGACGACCATATTTCAGTTCGGCAGCCTTGTTCAGATCGTAGTCCCGTTCAGCACGTTCGATCTCGGCGTTGACCTGCTCCAGTTCTTCCCGCAGTTTCTGCACTTTGGAAATGGCATCTTTTTCGTTTTCCCATTTTGCCTTCATGGCATTGAACTGGTCACGCATCTGAGAGAGTTCTTGCTGTACTTCTTGCAGATGTGCCTGCGACAGTTTGTCGTCCTCTTTCTTGAGGGCAGCTTCTTCGATCTCATGCTGCATGATCTTCCGGCGAATTTCGTCCAGCTCTGTAGGCATGGAGTCCATTTCCGTCCGAATCATTGCACAAGCTTCGTCTACCAAGTCGATTGCCTTATCCGGCAGGAACCGATCTGTGATATATCGGTTGGACAGTGTAGCCGCTGCAATCAGAGCCTGATCCTGAATCTTAACGCCATGAAATACTTCATAGCGTTCTTTCAGACCACGCAGAATGGAGATCGTGTCTTCTACAGTAGGCTCGTCTACCAAAACCGGCTGGAAACGACGTTCCAGAGCAGCATCTTTTTCAATATACTGCCGGTACTCGTTCAGCGTTGTAGCACCAATGCAGTGCAGTTCACCCCGTGCCAGCATCGGCTTCAGCAGGTTGCCTGCGTCCATAGCACCGTCCGATTTACCAGCACCAACAATGGTATGCAGTTCATCGATAAACAGGATAATGCCGCCTTCGCTTTTCTTGACTTCATTCAGAACGGCTTTCAGTCGTTCCTCGAATTCACCGCGGTACTTGGCACCTGCGATCAGTGCACCCAGATCCAGCGAAAAGATTTTCCGGTCTTTCAAATTTGCCGGCACATCGCCGCGAACGATTCGCAGTGCCAGACCCTCGGCAATTGCCGTTTTACCGACACCCGGTTCACCGATCAGCACCGGATTGTTTTTCGTCTTTCTGGAAAGGATTCGAATGACGTTTCGAATTTCGTTATCTCTGCCAATGACCGGATCCAGTTTTCCGGCACGGGCACGTTCTACCAGATCCTGCCCGTATTTTGCCAGCACATCGTAAGTTTCTTCCGGATTCTGATCGGTAACACGCTGGTTGCCGCGAACTTTCATCAATGCCGCAAGGAATGCGTCCTTCGTCACGGAGAAAGGTTTCAACACGTTTTGCAGTTCTTTGCCCATGGCATCGAACAAGCCCAGTACCAGATGTTCTACCGATACGAAATCATCTTTCATGCGGGCAGCTTCTTTTTCTGCCTCCCGCAATGCACGGTCTACGTCCTGAGATACATAGACCTCGTCTGCCTTCCGACCGCTTCCGGTTACTGCCGGCAGATTATCAATGGCGTTTTTCAGCTGAATCTGTACGTTATCGACAGACACGCCCATTTTCTCAAACAGCTGCGGAATCAGACCGCCCTCTTGCTCCAGCAAAGCACTCAACAGGTGTACCTGTTCGATCTGCTGGTTCTGGTTCTCCACTGCAAGACCATTTGCAGCCTGAATCGCTTCCAAAGACTTTTGTGTCAATTTCTGTGTGTTCATGAGAACTCCCTCCTATTTCTTGCATTCTGTTTTTGTTGCTCTTTTTTGTCTTATGGCAACACCGTACAAAGCCGTCAGGCGGGCTTTATGCGGTGCTGCCTCATGTTTTCCTAAAGCTGGCTGACCAGCTGCTCATGCAGTGCGGCATATTGCTGTTCCAATGCATGCTGCAAAACTGCCGCCGGAAGTCCCTGCTGCAAGCCCTGAAAATAGGATTGCAGCACCGTGTGGAACATCTGGATATACTTTCCGGTTGCTGTTCCCAGTACCTCATTGGACGTAATGCCATGCCGCAGAAGCACCCGTGTCAGGCGGTTCGGTTCGATCTGGTACAAACCCAGTGCACAGGCACCCTCCGGTTCATACTCCTGTTCCAGCTGTACCCAGAACAGGAAGAACTGCTGTATTGCTTCCAGCAGTGTCCGGCTCTGAGTCCGGCAGGAAATTTTCAGCAGCCCGACTTTTTCACTGTGCAGTTCCCGATGCAGTTCCACGCTATAGCGAATGGTAGGGCGGTACTTGTACTGTACCGAACCCAGAATCGAAAGCATGGCATCGGAACCCTGCTCCTGTACGCGGAACGCCGAGTTCATCGCCTGTGTCAGACAGGTAAACACTTGCCGCATTTGCTGCTCCGGTGTGGTACAGCAGACATGCTCCGCCAAAATCTGATTGATCAGATTGGAACGGCTGGTGCCCTGCTGTGCCGCAAGGCGATCCACTGCCGCAACCACATCGTCCATCAAAATCAGGCTGTATGCACTTCGTTTCATCTGCTCACCTCCGGTTTCTTTTTACAATCTTATTATAGCACAAAAAAATAATTTGTCAAGTGAATTATATAGTTTAGTATGCAAGTTTTTGAAAAGAAAAGAAAACCGCGGATAAATCCACGATTTTAAAGGAATGTATGAAAAAAATTTATTCCAAGATGTCGTTTTTCTATTTTGAAAAAAAGGTTTTATCTGTCATAAACCTGATCTTCGTAACAGTACAGGGAAAGAATTACTGTCAGATTGCCGTTCCGCTTCCGAATCTCGTCCATGAATTTTTTCTGGTCTACGTCGTTTTTCAGCTGAATGCTGTAGATCAGTTCAAACAGCGAGCCAAAGTTGGTGGTCTTGACACGCTTCAGGTGCCAGCTGGTCGTGTTTTCTGCGAGAATGTCATCAAACAGTCCAATATAGTTGAGGTTTTCCGGAATGGTCACTTTCAGTGTCATACTGCTGGTTTTGCAGATGCCGTACCGCAGCACCTCTATCAGAATCAGCACTGCCGCGATCACTGCGAAGAACACAAAGACAAACCACACATGTCCGCCGCCGTTGATGCCGCAGATCACACCGGTTGCCATTGCAAAAAAGACATAGGTAATATCTTTCGGGTCACCGGGAACAGTACGATACCGACAGAGAGTAAAGACGCCCGCAAGGCTCAGGGCACTTGCCATTGAGTTGATCATCACCAGCACAATTGCCACGATCGGCGGCAGCATCAGCAGTGTCATAACATAGCTCTGGGTATAGCCGGATTTCTTGTGGGTGAAGATGTAGACCAGACTGATCAGAAAGCCCATGACAACGCCCAGAATCAGGGCAAACAACATATCCCCTACAGAAGCGGTGCTTGTGGTCGCTGTTACATTCGACAGCAGGGAAGACAATTCGGAACTGGTCGCCGTCAAGGCATTGGTAATGGTGTTAAGCATAATCGTAACGTCTCCTTTTTTCTATGGTAAGCTGGGGACGAGTCCATTCCAGCTGATTTTGTACGTACATCTGATATGCCTTTCCGTATTTGGAAAAGCTGGTTTTATACACTTGCAGTTTTGCCAATTCTTCTGCCAGCCACATGGGCATGGAGTCTGAGATCTTGACTTCCATCAGACGCATCTGTTCCGGAATCAGCAGGTCACCATAACTCTGCTGGCAAAGCGAGAGGTCGCTGCGTCGTCCGGTCAGTGCCCGATCAAAAGTCAGCCGGAAATCGGTATCTTCCTTGCCGAAATACGCCGCACGCTGATAACTGATGTACTGCTTTGGGAATATCTCATACCGCTGGCGGAAAAAGTCGATCTCGTCCATGACCTGCTCCTGCAAGTATGAACCGCCTAAGTCAGGGTGAATCTTTTCCTGCAAATAGGCCTCCGCCTGTGCCAGTGTCATGGTAACGCGGCGTTTGTTGACAATGCCGCAGATCTTCTTTTTGATTTCCAGAAACACAGTGTCCTCCGGTTGTGCCGGTGAGAGATAGCTGCGTAACCGGATCTTTTCCTTGTAATCCGGTTTTTCAAGGGATTCCCGAATCAGAAAATCGTCCGATGTATCATAATAGACGTTATAGATGCCATACTCTTTTCCCCCGACGCAAAATTTGTCGGGGTTCATGTAGTGTTCCAGAAGCGGCAGAAAATCCTGATACTGCTGTTCTGTCAGTAAAAACTTGATTTCCTTTCGTGCGAATGTCTGAATTGCACCCATATATATCCTGCTGCCGGAATCAGGTTTTCCGGTACAGGTTCCCTCCCTTCTGTGCGAAATGGCTGCTTTCGCTTGATGTTGTTGTCATTATAACGTATGTTGCTTGAAATAAGCTTAATGTTTTTAGTGAAAGTGCCAATTTCCAAAAAAGCCGGCGGCGGGGTGTTGCATTTTCGGAACGCATCTTGTATAATAGGTATTCGAGATGCAGCGTGTGCGTGTAGGCACGTGCACGCTTCAGGCAACACCTGCATCAAAACTTTTCAAGGAGTGTTTTTATTATGGCAGAACTGAAATATGAAATCGTAGAGAATCTGGGTTCTCTAGGTGAGAACGCAAGAGGCTGGAGCAAGGAAGTCAACCTGATCAGCTGGAACGAAAAGGAACCGAAGTACGATATTCGTGACTGGGCTCCG
Source organism: Ruminococcus sp. OM06-36AC (assembly GCF_003438725.1). Taxonomy (NCBI): domain Bacteria; kingdom Bacillati; phylum Bacillota; class Clostridia; order Eubacteriales; family Oscillospiraceae; genus Ruminococcus; species Ruminococcus sp. OM06-36AC. The sequence goes on along the minus strand of NZ_QSTT01000002.1, from coordinate 230,734 downwards.
GATCACAGTAGAATGGGAAAAGGCGTGACACTGACCGCCGACGAACTGGCTGCACTGAAAGACCTGCTGGCTGGCATCGATCTGGATTCCTTTGAATAATCCCGAAACAGAGCGTGTTTCCGGAAAGCCTGAAAATGCCGTTTGGTGTTTTCGGGCTTTTTACTTTTGTGAAAATGTACAAGAAACTTTGCCGGAGATATGCAAATTCACCAAAAGTCGAAAAAAGCCTTGTGATTTTTTCGAAAATGTATTACAATAGAAAAGGCTGCACTACTTATTTATTTTATTCATTGTAAAGATAGTGCCGCTTTGAACGACCTGTCTTTTTCTCAAAAGGCGGGTTTCTTGTCTGCTTTACAGCCTGTATGGCAGAAATCATTCGAAAGAAGGGAAAATCTGTTGAAGAATTCAAAAATCATGCTTGGCAATGCCGCCATTGCACAGGGAGCCTATGAAGCTGGTGTCAAGGTTTCTGCTGCCTATCCGGGTACGCCTAGCACTGAAATAAGCGAATGTATCGCAAAATATCCGGAAGTCTATGCAGAATGGTCACCCAATGAAAAGGTGGCTATGGAAGTGGCAATCGGTGCCTCTATCGCCGGTGCACGGGCAATGGCTTCTATGAAACTGGTCGGCGTCAATGTAGCTTCCGACCCGCTGTATTCTATTTCCTATGCCGGCGTAAACGGCGGTCTGGTACTGGTTGCTGCGGACGACCCCGGCATTTACAGTTCCCAGAACGAGCAGGACACCCGCATGGTTGCACGTGCGGCAATGGTTCCGGTACTGGAGCCTTCCGACAGCGAAGAAGCCCGCATTTTCACCAAGCTTGCGTTTACATACAGTGAAAAATATGACACGCCGGTCATTGTCCGCACTACCACTCGTCTGTCCCATTCACAGGGTGTGGTACATCCGGAGGAACGGGAAAACGTACCGGACAAGCCCTATGAAAAGAACATTGAAAAAAATGTACTGATGCCGGCGAATGCGAAGAAACGGCATGTGATCGTGGAACAGCGGTTGAAGCAGATGGCGGAAGATGCTTCTCACTTTGACATCAACCGTGTGGAATACCGCGACAAGAAAATCGGTATCATCACCAGCGGTATCCCCTATCAGTATGTACGGGAAGCCCTGCCGGACGCATCTGTGCTGAAGCTTGGTCTGGTACACCCGCTGCCGAAAAAGCTGATCGAAGAATTTGCTGCCAATGTGGAAACACTGTACATTGTAGAAGAACTGGAACCGGTCATCGAAGAACAAGTTCGTTCTTGGGGTATTCCGGTAATCGGCAAGGAGATCTTTACAGTACAGGGTGAGTACAGTGCCAATATGCTGCGGAAAGCCATTCTGCATGAGGATGTCCAGCTGACACCGCCGGCACAGGCTCCGAACCGTCCGCCGATCCTCTGCCCCGGATGTCCGCACCGCAGTGTCTTTTCTGTAATGAAAAAGCTGAAACTGCACGGTGCCGGCGACATCGGCTGCTATACACTGGGAGCCGTTCCGCCGCTGGGAGTTATGGACTTTAACGTGTGCATGGGTGCAAGCATTTCCACTCTCCACGGAATTGAAAAAGCCAAGGGCAAGGACTATGTGAAAAACTGGGTGGCACTGATCGGCGACTCTACGTTCCTGCACACTGGCGTCAACTCTTTGATGAACATGGTGTACAACAAAGCAACCGGAACGGTCATCATTCTGGACAACTCCACCACTGGTATGACGGGACATCAGGATCACGCCGCTACCGGCAAGACCTTGCAGGGTGAACTGACCTATGCGATCAACATCTATCACCTCTGCAAGGCAATGGGCATTGAACACGTCTATGAAATCGATGCGTTCGACATTGAAGGGCTGGAAAAACTGCTGAAACAGGAAACCCAGCGGGACGCTTTGTCTGTTATCATCACCAAGTCCCCCTGTGCCCTGCTGAAAGAATTTGTTCCGAAGGGCAAGTGCATTCTCCATGAAGATGCCTGCAAGAAGTGCGGACAGTGTCTGGTCCCGGGCTGTCCTGCAATGGTCAAACAGGCAAACGGCATTCCGAAAATCGATGCGGCGATGTGCAACGGCTGTGAACTCTGTGCAAAACGGTGCAAGTTCCACGCAATCGAACTGATCCCGCGGGAAAAAGGAGGCAAGGCATGATGCAGACTATCAATATTATGATCGTAGGTGTCGGCGGACAGGGCACCCTGCTGACCAGCCGCGTGCTGGGAAAGATTGCACTAACTGGCGGCTATGATGTAAAGCTTTCGGAAGTGCATGGCATGGCACAGCGTGGCGGCAGCGTAGTAACATTTGTCCGCTACGGCGAATCTGTGGCAGAACCGATCGTAGAAGAAGGACAGGCAGACATTCTGATCGCTTTTGAACGGCTGGAAGCACTGCGGTATGCACACTTCCTGAAAAAGGGCGGTGCCATTATCGTAAACGATACCCGCATTGATCCGATGCCGGTGGTGATCGGTGCCGCAGAGTATCCGGAACACATTCTGGAGGAGCTGAGCAAAAAATACAATGTGCTGGCAGTAGATGCTACCGCCGAGGCTCTGAAGCTGGGCAATGCACGGGTATTCAACACGATCATTCTGGGCGTAGCTGCACAGCACATGCACTTCTCCAAAGAAGAATGGTTACAGGTCATTGCAGATACTGTGCCGCCGAAAACCATTGACATCAACCAGAAGGCATTTCTCACTGGCTATGCATATAACGGAAACCATACAGAACAAGGACAGGAGTAACGAATATGCCGATCACAGAATTATTGGAAGAAAACGCCAGAAAGTACGGCAATGATGTGGCACTGGTAGAAGTAAATCCGCAGGTACAGGAAACACGACGGGTGCTCTGGAAGGACTACGACCTGATTCAGCCTACCTCGTCTTTCTGGTATCGTCGGGAAATCACATGGCATGTCTTTGACGAAAAGGCAAACCGTTTTGCACAGCTGCTCATGAGCCGCGGCGTGAAAAAGGGCGACAAGGTGGCAATTCTGCTGATGAACTGTCTGGAGTGGCTGCCCATTTATTTCGGCACGCTGAAAACCGGTGCTCTGGCAGTGCCCATGAATTTCCGGTACAGTGCGGAAGAAATTGAATATTGTCTGGACCTTGCAGAAGCCGATGTACTGGTGTTTGGTCCGGAATTTATCGGACGAATTGAAACCATTGCAGAATCGATCAGCAAGAAGCGAATCCTCTTTTATGTCGGCGGCGACTGCCCCTCGTTTGCAGAGGACTATGACAAGCTGACCTCCAACTGTGCCAGCATCTCCCCCGGCGTACCGCTGACAGATGAGGACGACGCTGCCATTTATTTCTCCTCCGGTACGACCGGTTTCCCGAAAGCAATTCTTCACAACCACGAAAGCCTGATGCACGCCTGCAAGGTAGAGCAGAATCATCATCACCAGACCAAGGACGATGTCTTTCTGTGTATTCCGCCGCTGTATCACACCGGTGCCAAGATGCACTGGTTCGGCAGCCTGCTCACCGGCGGACGGGCAGTGCTTCTGAAAGGAGTCAATCCGGAAACCATTCTGGAAACTATTTCCCGTGAAAAGTGTACCATTGTCTGGCTGCTGGTGCCGTGGGCACTGGACATTCTGGAAGCATTGGACAACGGCTCTGTCCGTCTGGAAAACTATGAACTCTCCCAGTGGCGGCTGATGCATATCGGTGCACAGCCTGTCCCCCAGAGTCTGATCAAACGCTGGAAAGAATATTTCCCGAATCATATGTACGACACCAACTATGGTCTGAGCGAATCCATTGGTCCGGGCTGCGTGCATCTGGGACTGGAAAATATTCATAAGGTAGGAGCAATTGGCATTCCGGGCTATGGCTGGGAAGTCCGGATCATTGACGAAAACGGAGAACCGGTGGCACAGGGCGAAGTCGGCGAATTGGCAGTCAAGGGGCCCGGCGTTATGAAGTGCTACTACAACAATCCCGAAGCGACCGCGGAAGTTCTGCACGACGGCTGGCTCTGGACCGGTGACATGGCACGGCAGGACGAGGACGGATTCTACTTCCTTGTAGACCGGAAAAAAGACGTGGTCATCAGCGGCGGCGAAAATATTTATCCGGTAGAGATCGAAAACTTTATGAGCAAGTTTGACAAGATCAAGGACGTGGCTGTGATCGGACTGCCGGACAAGCGGCTGGGCGAAATTGCTGCGGCAATTGTGGAACTGAAGCAGGGCGTGGAATGCACCGAGGCGGAAGTCAACGAATTCTGCATGGGCATGCCCCGCTATAAACGACCGCGGAAAATCATTTTCGCACCGGTTCCCCGCAACGCGACCGGCAAAATCGAGAAGCCGAAGCTGCGGAAGATGTACTGCGGCGATTATCTGATCGAAAAGGAAAATCAAAGCTGATTATGCGTTGTAAGACCTACGAGATAAATGCTCTGAAAAATTACAAGTATGTGGTCATCCTTTCCGAGAGCCATGGAAAAATGATTTTGAGCCGGCACAAGGAACGAACCACATGGGAAACGCAGGGCGGTCATATTGAAGCCGGAGAAACACCGCTGGAAGCAGCAAAACGAGAGCTGTTTGAGGAGTCTGGTGCCGTAGATTTTGACATCGAACCAATTTGCGATTATCGTGCCTGGGACGAAAATACTCTGCATGGTGCCAACGGCGTTGTATTCCATGCGGTGATTCGGCAATTTTCCGACATTCCCGAAAGTGAAATGGCAGAACGAAAGGCGTTCTCCTCGCTGCCTGACAATCTGACCTATCCTGCCATTACGCCTGTGCTGTTTCAATTCTTGTTTGATCGTGAACTGTAGCAGCTGCCAACAGGAACATATTCAAAAAGAACATTCCGCAAAAGCACCGGACGGAGCGATTTCGTCCGGTGCTTTTGTCAATATTCGCTAAGGCAATACCGCACAAAGAGCGTCTGGCGACTTTGCACGCCATCTGCTTGCAAATTTCCCGTCATATTTCACAAAAATGCTCGTGAATACATCCAGTATTCACTCCGCTTTTTGTTTCATCTGACGAAAAATTTGACGACGCATCTGTCGCACAATCTTTGTGCGGTATTGCCCTAAGAATGCTACTGCAAATTTGTACAGAAAAAATTGTGAAAGTGAATCAAAATCTATTGACTTTTCCATTCCTTCATGATATAATAAAAGAAAATATGCCGTTTTTCCGGCATTTCGTTTGATGAAAAATGATGTGTGCAAAGAGCACGTTCCAAGGAGGAAAACTATGCAATTTCAGTTTCGCAAGTTATTTGCCGCCGGTACTGCCGCAGTCATGCTGCTTTCCGGCATGACATTTTTCCAGACAACCGCTTCCGCTGAGGGAACCATGACCGCCGATGATATTACGGAAAACATGACGATCGGCTGGAACATTGGCAACTCTCTGGATTCCACCGGATACAGCGGTGAAACCAGCTGGGGCAATCCCAGAGTTACGCAGGAACTGATCGACACCGTCAAGGCAAAGGGATTCAACACCATTCGTGTTCCCACCACATGGTATCAGAATGTCACAACGACTACTGACGAAAACGGCAAGCCTGTTTACACGATCAGCGAGCAGTGGTTGCAGCGTGTCAAGGAAGTAGTGGACTACGCCTATAATCAGGATATGTATGTCATTCTGAATCTGCACCACGAGGAGTGGATCAATCGTTCTGACTTCCCCACTGCTTATGAGGAAATGTCCGAACGACTAAAGCAGATGTGGGTACAGATCGCCACCTACTTCAAGGACTACGACCAGCATCTGATCTTCGAGGGTATGAACGAACCGCGACAGACCGGAGCTTCCTACGAATGGCAGGGCAACGCGGAATGCTATGAAGTAGTCAACAAGCTGGACAACGATTTCGTGGAAACGGTACGTTCCATTGATTCTCCTTATCAGAACACCCGTCTGCTGATGATCCCGTCTTATGCTGCTTCGGCATACGCAAGTTCCTACTCTGCCCTGGACGTGCCGGACGATGACTATGTGGCAGTTTCGCTCCATGCGTACACCCCTTATGCATTTGCCATGGGCGATGGTGACCACACCACTTTCTCCGGCAACTATCAGAGTGATCTGGATACGCTGTTCTCTGACATCCGGTACTATTTCACAGACAAGGATATTCCGGTGGTACTGGGCGAATTCAGTGCTTCCAACTTTAACAATACTGCCGCAAGATGCGACTGGGCAACCTATTATCTGACATGGACAAAAAAGCTGGGAATCCCCTGCGTGCTTTGGGACAACAATGCTATCACCAATCCCACATCCGCTTCAGAGGCTCACGGCTATGTAGACCGCAGCAACAACACTTGGTATGAGGCTTCTGAACCGGTTGTTGATGCTATGATGACTGTGATGCAGGACAACAGCATTGTCTGGGGCAGCGAAAGCCACCTGCCTACATGGAAACATGCAGACATCAACAGCGGCGACAACATTTATGAGAATGCCAGCGGTCTGGTTCTGGACGCTTCGGACGGCAATGGCGGTAACTGCACACCGGGACTGAATATCACGGCAGAGCAGATTTCCGAGAACCGCGAAATTGCCATTCGCTACACCGGCGGTGCGGCTCCGATTCTGGCACTGTGCAACGACAGCTGGGGTAACTGGACAGAAATCAACGCGTATGACATTGACGAGGAAGCTGGTATCGCTTACTATTCTCACGAAGCGATCACAAAGGCTTGGGGCAGCGATCTGAGCACAGCTGCACATCTGTTTGCCCGTGCCGGTGTGAATATGACTATTTATCAGATCTCTTCAATCGCAGCTGCTGAACTGGTAACTGACCCCGACGTTCCGGAAAAGCCAGATCAGCATCTGCCGGGTGATGTCAATCTGGATAATGAAGTCACTGTTGTAGACGTTGTTCTGCTGCAAAAGTACCTGCTGGGTGAAGTCACTCTGACAAAAGAGGCTTACGATTGTGCAGATGTAAACACGGACGAAGCAGTAAACGGTCTGGATCTGTCCCGTCTGCGTCAGATGTCTCTGGAAAACGCATAAAAGTTTTATTTTAGGCAAAAAGGCACTGTGCAGAAGCATAGTGCCTTTTGTGTTGCCTTGACAAAGGCAATTGCCACGTGCTATAATGCCTTTATCAGGAGGAATGTGTTATGAGAGAAATCTACCCGTCCCATTATGCGGCGTTTCACTGCATTGCCGGAGCCTGTCCGGACAGCTGCTGCAAGGAATGGGAAATCGTTGTGGACACGGCATCTGCGGAGAGATACCGTTCTGTTTCCGGCACGCTGGGAGAACGGCTGCGGCAGGCAATGATTACCGATGCAGACGGCGACATCGTTTTTCAGGAACACAACAGTCGCTGTCCTTTTTGGAATGCACAGCAGCTTTGCGATATTCATGGGGAATTGGGAGAAGATGCCCTGTGCGAAACTTGCCGGCTGTTCCCCCGCATCACGCAGGACTACGGGGATTTTATCGAGTATGACATCTCCCCCGCCTGTCCGGAAGCGGCAAGGCTGCTGTTTTCGATGACACCGAAGCAGTGGCAACTGACAGAACGCAGTTCTCCGGCAATAACAGAGGAACCGCCGGAATACGCAGCGGCGAACATGCGGCGGCTGCAAGAACAACGACAAGCATTATTTTTTCGGTTACAGGACGATTCTGCTTCTGCCTGTGCACAGCTGTCCGCCTGTCTGACACTTGCGGAACAATGGGCAGGTGTTTCGCAGGAACCGGTGGCTATTCCCTGCATGGAAGAATCTGTTTTGTCCTTTTTGCGATCCTGTGAAGTGCTGACTTCGGACTGGAAGCAGATGCTGGAACAGGCTGCAAATGCACCGGAACCGGAAAATCTTTTGGCATACACGCCTGCACTGGATCAAGAAATTCGGCTGTTTACAATGGATATGCTGTACCGGTATTATCTCCGTGCGGCATATGCCGAAACTCCAGAAGCAGAAATTTTACCGTTGCAAATGGCGGCGTTTTCTGTGTGCGTGGTGCTCTTATACAGCAGACGGCTGGGATTTCATACCGCAGAACAGCGGCTGCGAATCTGGCAGCTTTTCGTTAAGGAAATCGAATATGACGAGAACAATCTGGAAGAACTGGAATGGCAGCTGGAAACCAACGCTGCTTTTTCTCCGGCGGCGTTCCGTGCATATTTCGCTTCGCCGGGAGGTGTCCAATGATCTCTCTGTTTTCCCACGCCATTTCTGCACTGTTGTCGAAGCTGTTTGACAAATGGACAAACAAATATATCGACAGAGAAAACGAAGAAAATTCTTATCGGAAATGCGTGAGAGTTTCTAAAGCTTTCAGTATTGCCGGAGGCATCTGGTTTATCTGTTTTGCGGCGTTTGGCGTTCTCAGCATTGTTATTTGGGCTGACGGCATGACGGATTGGGATTCTTTCACTTGCGGTGTCCTGTTTCTGCTCATCAGCCTTTCGGGTATTTTCTGCATGCTGTTCAGACGCAATTACCGCATCTTTTACACAGATACATTTGTGGAAAAGCACGGCATTTTCGGGAAAAAGCAGGTCTACCGCTGGGCAGAACTGATTTCGGTTCAACAAAAAGGTGCTGTCTACACATTGACTTTTCCCAGCGGAAAACTCCGCATCGTTTCCGGCAAAGAGTATGTTGGCAGTGATAAGCTTGTCGATTTTTTGGAAAAAGAAATATTTTTTGAAAAAAAGGCTTGACAAGTCTTTCGTTCTATGATATAATAAGAAACTGTGGCGGCTATGCCGCAAAAAATCAGAGATTCACAGGACTACTGTCGGCACAATGGCCGATGGGCTGCTGTTGATACAAACAACAGATACAGGAGGTGAAACCCCATGAGAGAAGGCATTCATCCGAATTTTGAAAAGACCACCATCACCTGCCACTGCGGCAACGTAATGGAAACCATGTCCACCAAGAAGGACATCAAGGTCGAAATCTGCTCGAAGTGCCACCCGTTCTTCACCGGCAAGCAGAAGCTGGTTGACACAGGCGGACGCGTAGATCGTTTCAAGAAGCGTTTCAATCTGGACTAATTCAGATTACATTTTTCGAACACGACAATGGAAAAGGGACGGTATTTTGTTTACCGTCCTTTTTTGTCTACGTGGAGGTAGATACAAGAATGGAATATCGTACCATTGCCGCACCGGTATCGGCTTCGTTTGTGGAGAAAAAATCGGAATTTATTGCCCAGCTTTTTCCGGTACGCACGCAGGAAGATGCTGTGGAAGCCATTGAAAATGTCCGCAAACAGCACCGCAGAGCGAGGCACAATGTCTACGCTTATCTGCTGCGGGAAGGCAACGCTTCCCGCTATTCTGACGACGGCGAACCGCAGGGCACTGCCGGCATGCCGATTCTGGACGTGCTGCAAAAAAACGGACTGACGGATATTTGCTGTGTGGTCACCCGATATTTCGGCGGCGTGCTGCTGGGAGCGAACGGGTTGGTGCGGGCATACTCTCACAGCACTGCCCTCGCCATTGAAAATGCACAGGTCAAAGTCATGCTCCCCTGCTATCCGGTTTCCATTCAGACGGACTATGCCCTGTACGGGAAAATCGCGTACCACCTGCCGCAGGAAGATATTCTCCAGCTGGACACGATCTTTGAAGATCAGGTAGAACTGAAACTGCTGGTGCGGGATACCCTGTGGGAACCCCTGAAAAAGGAACTGATCGAACTGACCAGCGGACAGGTGGAGATCGTTTCCGGCGGGCTGCAATACGCAGACTTTTCCAAGGCGAAAAAATAATTTTCGAAAAAAGAGGAGTTTTGCAATTTCCTGCGTATATATAAAGGAAGCATTGAGGCGGCACGGCACTGGCTTGCCTGTTTCGCCTTGAATAACCCCTGCCCTTTTCGGAGGTGATGTGCCATGACCATTCGTGAACAACTGGAACAACAGGAACTGGAATACCTTTCACCGGACGCATGCCCGAACATCGGACACGCCCGCCGGCTTCGTCCGGAACCGCCCTGTCCCTATCGGACGGAGTTCCAACGGGACCGCGACCGTATCCTGCACTGTAACTCGTTCCGGCGGCTCAAGCGGAAAACACAGGTTTTCCTTTCCCCTGCCGGAGATCACTACCGCACTCGTCTTACCCATACGCTGGAAGTCGCACAAGTTGCCCGTACCATTTCCCGTGCTCTGCGGCTCAACGAGGATTTGACCGAAGCCATTGCACTGGGGCACGATCTGGGACATTCGCCTTTCGGGCACAGCGGAGAATCTATTCTCAACAGCATCTGCCCCCACGGGTACCGGCACTATGAGCAGAGCCTTCGTGTAGTAGACCTGATCGAGAAGCACGGGCAGGGACTGAATCTGACGGCAGAAGTCCGCAACGGCATTCTCTGCCATACCAATCGGGTGGCAGATACCAAAGAGGGCAACGTTGTCCGTGTGGCAGACCGCATTGCCTACATGAACCACGACATTGAGGACGCGATTCGTGCCGGCATTCTGCAAAAAGAAGAACTTCCCAAAGATGTATTGGAAGTATTGGGTGACACCAAGACCAAACGCATCACCTGTCTGGTGGGAGCCGTGGTGGAGCACGGTTCGGAAACCATTGGCATGGCTCCGGAGATTCAGGCAATGCACGACAAGCTGCATGCATTCCTGTTTGAACGGGTATACTATAATCCCATCGCCAAGCAGGAGGAAAACAAGGCAAAGCTGCTGCTGGAAACGCTGTATACCTACTTTATTTCCCACGCTTCCCTGATGCCGCCGGAATATCTGGCAATTGCAGAAAAGGAAGATGTGCACCGTGCGGTATGCGACTATATTTCCGGCATGAGCGATGGCTATGCCGTGGATCTGTATCAGGAATTATTCATTCCGAAAAGTTGGAAATCATGATCTTGTTCCAAAAAGGCGGTGACAAACAATGACATACAGCAATGACTTTTTGGAACAGATTCGGGCAGCATGCCCCATGGAAACAATTGCCGGCAACTACGTCAATCTGATCCGGCGGGGCAGACACTATGTTTGCAACTGTCCGTTTCACTCTGAAAAATCACCGTCCTGTACCATTTTTCCGGAAACCCAGAGCTTCTACTGCTTCGGCTGCGGGGCTGGCGGCGATGTCATTACGTGGGTTCGCCGCATGGACAATCTGGAATTTACCGATGCAGTCAAGCAGCTGGCGGAACGATGCGGTCTGCAAGTGCCTACTGATCGGGAGGCAGACCGCCGTGCGTATCTCCGCACCCGCGTGTTCGCAGTCAATCGGGAAACTGCAAATTTCTATTTCCGGAATCTCATTTCCGGCAGCGACAAACGCGGGCTGCAATATTTCATTTCCCGCCAGCTGAAACCGGAAACGATAAAAAAATACGGACTGGGCTACGCTTCAGACAGCTGGAATGCCCTGACCGACTACCTGCTGCAAAAGGGGTTCACGGAGGAAGAACTGCTTCTGGCAAATGTGGCACACCGTTCTAACAAAGGAAATCTGTATGATGCCTTTCGCGGACGTGTGATGTTCCCCATTGTGGATACGCGGGGAGCTGTGATCGGCTTCGGCGGCAGAGTGCTGGACGACAGCCAGCCAAAGTATCTGAACACGGCAAAAACACCGGTGTTCGACAAGGGCAGCAATCTGTTCTCCCTCAATTTCGCCAAGGACAGTTCTTCCACGATCATGATTCTGGCGGAAGGATATATGGACGTGATCGCGATCAACCAAGCCGGCTTTTCCAATGTGGTGGCGACGCTGGGAACGGCGATCACGCCGGAACACGCCCGAAAGCTCTCCAGATTTGCCAAGGAAGTGGTCATCGCCTACGACAGCGACGGCCCCGGACAGCAGGCAACCCAGAAGGCAATCAACCGGCTCAGTGAGGTGGGAATTGCCACCCGCATTCTCCACATGACCGGTGCAAAAGATCCGGACGAATACATCAAAAAATACGGCTCAGAGCGTTTCCGGCTGCTGCTGGAAAACGCTGGTGATGCCATTAACTTCCGGCTGGACCGGTGCAAAGAAGGATTAGACCCCGACACGGAAGCCGGAAAAGTACAGCTTCTGAAACGGGTGGTATCTGTACTGGCGGAAATTCAGAACCCGCTGGAACGGGAGGTATACCTCTCCCGCACGGCGAATAAGTGGGAGATCTCCGCAGAAGTTCTGCATCAGCAGGTGGAACGCACCATACGCAGCAAAAAGAAGTTGGCTTCTACGCAGGCGTGGAAAGATATTATTGAACACACCGTCCGACCGGAACCGCAGCAGCCGCAGTCTGCAATTCCGCTGCGGGAGTACAAGGCGGAGGAACGCATTCTCTGCTACGTGCTGAACCGACCGGACGAGTCGGCATGGGTCATAGAACAGATCCAGCCGGACGCGTTCCCTACACCGCTGTACCGGCAGGTGCTTGAGGCATTTGCTGACAGCGTAAAGCGGCAAACCGGCTTTTCCCTTTCAGCAATGGGCGATGTGCTCTCCGACAGTGAAATGGGAAAGCTCAGCGGCATTTCTGCCCGCAATCAGGAAATCCCTGTGACAGCAGAAGAAGTCAAGGACTGCATTCGTACTCTGAAAAACGATATGCCGTCTGCAATCGAAACTGATGAAGACTTATTAAAACTGATTCAGAAAAAGCAGCACCCTGACGGGTAAACAGGAGGAACAATACTATGGAACAGAAAAAGATGACTATTGATGCACTGATGGAACAGGGCAAAGCAACCGGAAAACTGACCACCAAGGAAATCACCGATGTATTGGACGAACTGGACTTCGACACCGATCAGCTCGCCTCCATTATCAGCAGCTGTGAACAGCTGAATATTGAGATTGTAGACGACTCTGTTGCTGATGACGTGTTGAACGACAATGATCTCAACATGTCCGACGATCTGGAGATGACCCTTTCTACAGAGGGCATCGCCATTGACGACCCTGTTAAAATTTATCTGAAAGAAATCGGCCGTGTGCCGCTGCTCTCTCCGGACGAAGAAACCGAGTTGGCAAAGCGTATGGCAGAGGGCGACAGCTATGCGAAAAAGCGGCTGTCCGAAGCAAACCTGCGTCTGGTTGTCAGCATCGCCAAGAAGTATGTGGGCAGAGGTATGCAGTTTCTGGATCTGATTCAGGAGGGCAATCTGGGTCTGCTGAAGGCGGTAGAAAAGTTCGACTACACCAAGGGCTTTAAGTTCTCCACCTATGCGACATGGTGGATCCGGCAGGCGATCACCCGTGCCATTGCCGATCAGGCAAGAACCATTCGTATTCCGGTACACATGGTGGAAACTATTACCAAGGTCAAAAAGGTTTCCAGCCAGCTGCTGCACGAAACCGGTCACGATCCGTCTGCGGAAGAAATCGCAGACAAGCTGGAAATGCCGGCAGAACGTGTACGGGAGATCATGCGAATTGCACAGGATCCGGTTTCTCTGGAAACCCCGATCGGCGAGGAAGAAGACAGCCATCTGGGCGACTTTATTCCGGACGACGACGCTCCTGCTCCGGCAGATGCCGCTTCTCTGATGCTGCTGAAAGAGCAGCTGAATGAAGTGCTCTCCACGCTGACAGACCGTGAGGCAAAAGTTCTGCGGCTGCGTTTTGGTCTGGAGGACGGTCGTTCCCGCACACTGGAAGAAGTGGGCAAGGAATTCGATGTCACCCGCGAGCGTATTCGCCAGATCGAAGCAAAGGCTCTGCGAAAGCTGCGTCACCCCAGCCGCAGCAAGAAGGTCAAGGATTTCTTGGATTAAAGGAAACACTGCATAAAGCCCGCCTGACGGCTTTACGCAGTGCTCACTTAAGGCAATACCGCACAAAGATTGTGCGGTATTGCCTTAATGTAAGTATAATTCCTGCTGCACACCGATCTCGCCTTGCAGCGTATAAGTTACCGTATATGTAACGCCGTCCTCGGTTTCGAGGACGGTTGTTTTTTTCTCCAGGATTTCCGTCTGTGCAAGAAAATTGTCCTCATATCGCTGAATCTGCTCCTCCACATTTTGTGCGGCTTCTGCCGGTGTCAAGGTCAGCAGACGGGTGCGGTATTCGTGAAAACTCTCCTGATAGATTCCCAGCGGCAATTCCCTGCCGAACAGAGAAAACCAGTGATAGCCGGAAGTCCGGATACTGTCTGCATAGGGCGAATCTGTACTGCCCAGCGGCAGGTGCCATGTAAACAAGTCCAGATACTTCCGCGTAGTCACCGCACCGGTGGGACGGCGGAGTTCTTGGGTGTAGGGACAGGAGAATTGCTCCGTCTGTTCATACTGCCCGATAATGCTGCCCATGGCATGACGAATTCCCACGTGTCCGGTTTCGTCTGTGTACAGCCCACTGACCAGCAAGTCCCCTTTCCGCACCGGTTCCCCTACCAGCTTCATCAGCTGTCCCCGATAAATCGACACCGAAACAATATGCCCGTCCTGTGCGGCAATGATGTTGGACGGCTTGCGGGTCATCTGCATTTCCGGTTCCGGTGTCCGTTCCAGAATTTCCACTACCAGCCGATTTCCTGTGTGCCGCATGCCCACCCATGCCGCTTCCTCTACGGAAGTACAGATCCTGTTTTCACAGTGCCCGAAATCGATCGACGGAATCCAGCTGCCCCGCTGTACGCCGCATTCTTCCAGAATCGCTGTGACCTCCGATGTGGAAATGGTGTCGTCGGCAATCACCTCGATCTGCATGACGATGTTGGAACCGTAGAACAGCAGCCCCGCTGCAAGCAGAATTCCCAGCGGCACCCCGAACCGGAAACGGTTTCGGTACAGAAAGCTTTGCAGAGTGCGACAGGGTGTCAGTTCCAGCTGCACCCCGTTTGCCTGTGCCAGTTCCTGTACAGTTTTGCAATGCTTTGCGTAAAAGCGAAACTGATATGTGTTTCCCTGACAATGCTGTTTCCGGCAGCACACCCCCGCTTTCTGCATGGCGTTGATAAATGCATACAATTTTCCGCCGGCTGCCGCCGCCTTATACTCTCCCCGCAGATGCTGTTCCATTGCGTGCCCCCTTTGGTGTCAGTGTGATTGACTGGATCTTTCCGTGAATCCGCAGGCTTTCCGGTGAACGGCTGTCCGTCTGCAATTCGCTCCCCCAGATCTCCAGCACCAGATCTGTGGTTTGCAGGACAATTCGAATGTCATTGTATTCCAGTATCCTGCGGCAATTCTCAATGAAAATTTCCCGATCGCTGTGCATTTCCAGATGTGTTTCCAGCTGCAACACACGTCGTCCTGCCTGAATCAGACGGTTCTCCATGAACATCACCTCAACAAAGTCTATGCGAATCCATAACATATTATGTGTGCCGCTACACATACCATGGAACAGGAGGGATCGTTTATGACTGCACATCTTTTTCGCCTGCGGTGGTATACCGTTTTTTTCTTATTGGGACTGTTGGTGCTCTGCACCTGTTTCGCCGGACAGATACAGGCAGAACTGCAAACTGCGGTGAACCGCTGTCTGACAGTCATTATCCCGTCGTTGTATGCCATGATGATTCTGTCCCAGCTGTTTCTGGAAAGCGGTGCCTGGCAGGCGTTGGCACGGCCGCTTCGCCGGTTCAGCACTGCCTTGTTCGGGCTGCCGGAATCTTATTTTGCCCTGTTCCTGCTCAGCCAGTTCGCCGGTTATCCGGTGGGAGCAAGCATGCTCTGTACACTGACAAAACAGGGTGTCCTATCCAAGGAAGATGCGTCCAGACTGCTCTGTGTCTGCTACGGCGGCGGACCGGCGTTTTTGTTGGGACTGCTGGGAACGGTTTCCTGCCGGAGAACCTGCTTTCTGCTGATATTTTCTGCCAGTCTGTTTGCCAATCTCCTGCTCTGCTTTCTGTTGTTTCACCGGAAGCCGATTTCGCCGCCGGTGAATGGGAACAATGCAATAGCCCCGTTTTCCGCACAAATGCTGACGTTTGCCGTCACTTCCGCCGGACGGACACTGTTAAAACTCTGCGGCATGATCCTGTGCTTTGCGGCACTGACTGGCATATTCCAAGCGGCAGGACTGTTCCGTTGCTGCACTGCCCTGATGCAGCAACTGGGAGTGTCATTTCCGCTGGCAGATCTGGTGCGGAGCGTGCTGGAGATCTCCAACTGCGTGGAACTGCCGCTGCCGGTTTCCCTGCGGATTCCGGTGCTGGCAGGACTGCTGTCGTTTGGCGGTGTCTGCGTGCTGCTGCAAATTTGTGCCGTCACAGGGAAAACCATTTCCGTCGGAAAGCTGGTCTGGGCACGGGGCTTTACCGGACTGCTCTCCGGCGGCATCTGTGCTGCTGTACTGCATTTTTTCCCGATTGCTGTATCGGAGCAGGTGCTGACAACATCAGCAGTCCCGCAAACGGCTGCTCACCCAGTTTTTCCGATTCTGATGCTGCTGTGCATGATGCTGCTGGTCTTTCGGGAGGAGCAGAAGCTGCAGCGATCTCCGTGCAGAAAAAAGAATGCCGCATAAATATGCGGTGTTGCCCAAAGAAACACTGCATAAAAATTTTCTAGAAATCACTTGACTTTTTGGACAGAACATACTATAATAAAAGAGTATGAATGTGCTTGCTTTCAAAGCATTGCACAAAATTTCTGCACAGTTACAGAAAGGGGATATTGATCCATGAAACTCAAAAAGAAACTTGCTGCAGCTGCCGTTTCCGGCATGATGCTGGCAACGTGTCTGTCTTCCGCTGCTCCGGTGGTACAGACAAGCCTGTCCGCTGCTGCCGCAGATGATAATAACGACGACTGGCTGCACGCAGAGGGCAGCAAGCTTTACGATGCAAACGGCAATCAGGTCTGGCTGACTGGTGCAAACTGGTTCGGCTTCAACTGCACGGAAAACTGTGCACACGGTCTGTACGCAACTGACATTGATGCATTTCTGAAAACCGTCGGCGACCACGGTATCAACCTGATTCGTATGCCGATCTCCACGGAACTTCTGGTTTCGTGGATGCGTGGCACACCGGATCCTGTCAGCTCCGTTAATGCCGGCTATGAGCCGCCGACCGATCAGGTGGGCGAGGACGGCACTGTCACCAAGGCTGGTACTTATGTCAACACCAACAAGGACTTTGTCAAGGAAGACGGCAAGACGCTGAAAAACAGTATGGAGATCTTCGACGTCATCATGCAGAAGATGAAGGACTACGGTCTGAAAGTCATGATTGACGTGCACAGCCCCGCAGAGCACAACTCCGGTCACAACTACAACCTGTGGTATTATACTTCTGCCGCTTCTGACGGTGACACCATGGCTATTGGTGCGGCTTCCGGTGAAAAGATCACATGGGATATGTGGAAGGATTCTGTCACATGGCTGGCTGAAAAGTACAGCAATGACGATACCATCATCGGCTACGACCTGAAAAATGAACCGCACGGCAAACGCGGCTACAGCGGAAACAAGTGCCCTGAAGATATTGCCAAGTGGGACAATTCTACCGACCAGAACAACTGGGCATATTCTGCGACAGAATGCGGCAACTCTATTCTGGATGTGAACCCCAACGCTTTGATCTTTATTGAGGGTGTGGAACAGTATCCGAAAACAGAAAAGGGCTACACCTATGATACTGCAGACATCTGGCAGGCTCCGGCAGACCAGTCCCCGTGGTATGGTGCATGGTGGGGCGGCAACCTCCGCGGTGTCAAGGATTATCCGATCGACTTCGGCTCCAGTTCCAGAAACAGCCAGATCGTATATTCTCCCCACGACTACGGTCCGTCGGTTTATAACCAGACATGGTTTGACAAGGACTTCACCACGCAGACCCTGCTGGACGACTACTGGTATGACACATGGGCATACATCAACGATCAGAACATCGCTCCCCTGCTGATCGGCGAATGGGGCGGTCACATGGACGGCGGCAAAAACCAGAAGTGGATGGAACTGCTCCGTGATTACATGATCAACAACCACATCAACCACACTTTCTGGTGCCTGAACCCGAACTCCGGCGACACCGGCGGTCTGCTGGGCTATGACTTCTCCACATGGGACGATGACAAGTATAGTCTGTTTGAACCGTCCCTCTGGCAGACACAGGAAAGCGGCAAGTACATCAGTCTTGACCACAAGCGTGCACTGGGTACCGGATCCACCAGTATTTCCCTGAGTGATTACTACAGCTCTTACGATGCTTCGGAGGGCAGCAATATTGACGGCGGCAGCAAGGGCAGCCACGGCGATACCAAGCCGATACAGTCGGGCACGACCAGTGCCGGCACAACAACCACTACAACTACCACACCGGAAACGGTTGTCGGCGATATTACGCTGGACGGTACAGTGAACGTCAAGGACATGATCCTGCTGATCCAGTATCTGTCCGGCGAAAAGGTAGACAGCAAGGGCAAGGACTTCAAGGCTGGCGATGTGAACGGCGACGGCACACTGAACGGTCTGGATCTGGCTCTGTACCGGCAGGTACTGTCAAAGGCAATCAGCGGATTCCCGAGCTAAGGCGGTGGACTGATGAAACGTGACGATTATTTGTCGTGGGACGAATATTTCATGGGCATTGCCCTGCTCTCGGCACAGCGAAGCAAAGACAGCAACACACAGGTAGGTGCCTGCATTGTCAATCAGGAACACAAAATCGTTTCTGTGGGCTACAACGGCATGCCTACCGGCTGCAACGATGACGACATGCCGTGGGAACGGGAGGGTGATTTCCTCAACACGAAATATCCCTTTGTCTGCCATGCGGAACTGAACGCCATTCTGAACCGCAGTGCCGGCAGCCTACAGGGGTGCAGTTTGTATGTTACCCTGTTCCCCTGCAATGAATGTGCCAAGGCGATCATTCAAAGCGGCATTCGGGAAATCATCTACTACGACAACAAGTATGCGGATTCTGATGCCACGAAAGCCTCCCAGAGAATGTTTCTGCTGACTGGTGTGACCTGCCGACCGTATCACCACACGGAACGACAGATGACATTGGTACTCTAAGGCAATACCGCACAAAGATTGTGCGGTATTGCCCTAAGGAAACGCTACATAAAACAAAAAACAAAGATTTCCAGACACCCTCTCCTTCCGGTATTTCTGAAGTGAGAGGGTGTCTTTTTCTGTCCATGTGCAGCAACATTTTTTCTTGCAAAAGCAGGTTCTTAACAATATTTTTTGTGAAATATGCCTAATTTCAAAATTTTCTGGTTTTTTTCAATTTTCCTTTGTGTTTTGTCGGAAAATATGCTATAATAAAATAGATCATAAACTTAGGAAAACACTGCATAAAGCCCGCCTGACGGCTTTGCATGCAATCTGCTTGCAGATTTTCCCTAGAAACCGAAAGGATTGACACTTTTTCATGCGAATTCGCTGTAAACCTTGGGCAAAGCCGGAACTGGAAGCATGCCCGTTTTATATCTCTGATCCCAAAGCCTGCAAAGGACAATGGCAGGCACAATTTCCAAAGGCACAGCCGCTGCGGCTGGAACTGGGCTGCGGCAAGGGCGGCTTTATTGCACAGGAGGCTCCTGCCAATCCGGAATACAATTACATCGCCATTGACATCAAAAATGAAATGCTGGTACTGGCAAAGCGAAAGCTGGAAGCCGCCTATGCCGAACAGCAGCTGCCGCTGGACAATGTCCGCGTTATGATCGATAATATTATGTACCTGCGGGAATGTTTTGCTGAAACAGACCGGCTGGATCGAATCTACATCAATTTCTGCAATCCGTGGCCGCGGGGCAAGCACAAGAAACGCCGGCTGACACACCCGCGGCAGCTGGTGCAGTACCGCATGCTGCTGGACGGGGAAATCTGGTTCAAAACTGACGATGACGAATTATTTGAGGAGTCGCTGGAATATTTTCCGGAAGCGGGATTCCGCATTACGACAATGACCCGTGATCTCCATAGCGAACCGACTTTGCGGTACTTCGAAACCGAACACGAACACATGTTCGACGAAATGGGAAAAAAGATCAAGTTTCTCATTGCAGAACCGGATCCCAGTGTTTCGGAAGAATCTCTGCGGGAACTGCTGCAATACAGTGAAAAATATAGCGAAAGGAAACGATGACAATGGACTTTTCCATGAAAAACAACAAGATTGTCAACCATTTTTCAAACTTCAAAGAACGCTCAACCATTACACCGATGGAAGTCCTTGCAGACGGCACACAGGCAAATGAAAACCCTGCCGCTTGTTATCGTGGACTGGGCTGTGTCAGCGGCAACAATTCCTCCCGCCTGCTGCTGGACTATAAAGTAGAACACCCTCATGCCTATGAGGAGATCATGCGGCTGCTGTTTCAGAAGGATTATGGTGCCGGTCTGACACACATCAAGCTGGAACTGGGAGCAGATGTCAATTCCTCCTCCGGCACAGAGCCCTGCACCAAGCGTTCCCTGAATGAACCGGCAGACGTGACACGCGGTGCCGGATTCCAGTTTGCCGCAGATGCCAAGGCAATCAATCCGGATATTACCATCGACATGCTCCGCTGGGGCGAGCCGAAGTGGGTCACAGATGCGTTTGTCATCAGTCAGGAACACGGACTGCGTGCCAGATACCGCTGGTACAAGGAAACACTGGACGCAGCTTATGCGGTGTACGGGCTGAAATTCGACTATATCAGTGCAGACCAGAACGAAACGGATACACCGGACGAGGCGTGGATCCTCTACCTGCGGCACATGCTGGACAACGAAAAAAATGCCCCCTATGACTACAGCAAAATCAAGCTGATCGCCTCTGACGAGGTCGGCACGCGGAACATCGCGGAACAAATGGTGGACAACAGCGTTCTGCGAAATGCAGTCGATGTCATCGGCTTGCACTACACCACATTCGGGGATTCTTATACCAATCTGCTGAACGAAGCATACGGCAAGGAGATCTGGTACAGCGAGGGTATTGCCCCCTGCAATGTACCGGAACTGACAGTACAGGCAGACGAGTCCGGACTGGTGGGCAAAAATGGCCCTATCGATGTGGCAAACCGTATCATCAACAGCTATTACAACGGCAAAATGGTCATGTACGAGTTCCAGCCGGCAGTTGCCGCTTACTATGACGGTGCCTGCTATGCCCCGAAGCAGCTGATTCGGGCCTGGGAGCCGTGGTCCGGACACTTTGTTCTGGATATTGGTTTCTGGCTGGCAATGCATTTCAGCCGTTTTGCCAGAAAGGGCTGGATGTATGTCAACGGTGCCTGCTACGGGGACGGCGAAGAAAATCATGCCATTGCCAACACCACTCACAATTTCATGACGCTGACGGCACCGGACCGCAGCGAAATGTCCATGTTCTTCACCAACGAAAGCGAGGACGTTCGCATTTATACGGTGCAGGTCAAGGATATGGCATTTGAGCCTACCGTATTTTCCAGTGTTATCACCAAAGGTCCTTCCGGCAGACAGGCGTATGATGCCAACTGGTTCCGTATCGGCAAGAAAATTCGACCGATCCGGAATCATCGGGACACATTTACCATTAAGGTGCCGCCACGTTCCATTATGACAGTGACGACTATGGACGTGAGCTGGGTGGACGGCGTGAACACATTTCCGGCAGTACAGCCGCATCTGTCCTCCCGCCTGACACTTCCCTACACGGAAAATTTACAGTACACCAAAGAAGAAATAGCTGTCCGCGGCTGTGCTCCCAGATACATGACCGATCAGGGCGGTGCGTTCGAGTTGGTAGAAACAGAGGACGGCTTTGCGATCTGCCAGAAGATCACGCCGCAGATCATGCCCACCAACTGGCGGTTCCGCGGGACACCGCTGCCGCTGACCTGCTTCGGCGACGACAAGTGGAGAAGCTACAGCATGGAGGCAGAAGTGAAGCTTGCCAATCTGGAGGAACACAACTTCGCCGGAATCGGTATCCGCTATAATTCTACTGTCACCTGTGAGTTCACTTCCATGTGCGGCTACAGCGGCAGACTTTACGGCGACGGCAGCTGGAAACTAATGGATATGGAAAGCGTCGCGGCAGAGGGCATCACGCAGCACATTGACCCCAAACAGTGGAACAAGCTGAAACTGGTGGTACTGGGCAACGCGATCTTTTTCTTCATCAACGGCAATTTCCTGGCAAAGTATACGCCGCAGTGTATGATCAACAGCGGTCGTGCCAGCCTTTGCAGTGAATACGCATGGAATATGTTCCGGAACATTCACCTGGAGCCGGCTTCGGTACAGCCGCCGTATGTCCGCCGTGTGGACTGCTTCGGAAACGGCATCTTGTACAACGAAAACTGGGAAGTACATGCCATGGAAAGCTACCACTTCTACAACCGCACCTCTATGGAAGCGA
The DNA here is from genome assembly GCF_003438725.1 of Ruminococcus sp. OM06-36AC. Taxonomy (NCBI): domain Bacteria; kingdom Bacillati; phylum Bacillota; class Clostridia; order Eubacteriales; family Oscillospiraceae; genus Ruminococcus; species Ruminococcus sp. OM06-36AC. The sequence continues at coordinate 208,471 of NZ_QSTT01000002.1, read as the reverse complement.
AAACCGGTGCGGAATTCTCCTGTACCTTTGAGGGCAGCGGCATTGCTATTGTTGGTACTGCGGAGAATGCAGAATTTACGGTATTGATCGACGGACACACCATGTACGAAAATTGCTTTGTTCCCAGCTGTCTGCCCCGTCAGGCTTGTCTGGTCATTGACCAGCTGCCGGAAGGCACACACAGCATGCGTGTCTTTATCACCGGCGGCAAGTTCAAGCTGGACGTACTGGAAATTCCGGAGATGTATCCCCGCATGACAGATACGCTTACCGTTCCGGCAAATATTCGTTCTACGGTTGCGGCTGAACTGCGGCAAAAACGTGCGGCACAGGCTGTACAGAAAGACAGTGCGGACTTCATGGACGCAGACGAAATGCTCTGGCACCTGAAACACCCATTCACAGAGCCGCCGAAGCAGCCGGAACCGACAGAAACACCGGAACAGCCGGAAGAAACCGCAGAAACTCCGGAAACTGAAATTCCGGAAAATACAGATGTACCGGCAGCAGATGATGCAGATTTCACAGAGGCTGCTCCGGAAGCATCTGCGGCAGCAACGGAAACAGAAGATACTGTTGCAGAACCGCAGGCAGAAGAACCGGCTGCTCCGGAACAAAATCCGACAGAACAGCCGGCTACAGAAGATGCTGCAAGTGAACTGTCGGCGGAGGACATCTTCCACGTGCTGTCCGGCACGTCGCCTCATTCGTCGGAATATGATGCACTCACCAATCAGTCTATAGAAGAAATTTCGGAGATCTTTGACGCTTCGGAGGAACAGGCGAAAGCTGCCAAGGCTTCTGATGTGGAAATGGAATGGTCTGCCGACAAGATGCAGCAGTTCCTGAACGGCGAAGGAATCGACCAAGATGCTGACCATTCTGCTGAATCCCAGCAATCCTGAACCACTGTACCAGCAGATCTGCACAGCCATTCGGGAGGATATTGCACAGGGCGTTCTGCACCCTGACGAGAAACTCCCTTCCCGCCGTGCTCTTTCCGCACACTTGCAAACCAGCATAGTGACGGTACAGACTGCCTATGAACAGCTGGCGGCAGAGGGGTATCTGTATTCCCGTCCACGTGCCGGTTACTTTGTGGATCCGGATGCACCACTGCTGGCACATATGCCAAAAGAAACGGCTTTTCCCTCATCACAGCCGACAAAGACTGACCCGGACGACCGAATTGTTTTTTCCACCAGCGGTGTCGATCTGGAGCAGTTTCCCTTTGCCACATGGGCAAAGCTTTCCAGACAGGTGCTTTCCTCCAAACAGGAAAAGCTGCTGCAATCGCCGCCGGCAATGGGCTTGTACGAACTGCGGGTGGCAATTGCGGCTCATCTGCGGGCGTTTCGGGATATTCATGCGACACCGGAGCAAATTCTGGTGGGTGCCGGTACGGAATATCTGCTGGGGATTCTGGTGCAGCTGTTGGGTGCGTCTCGCCGCTATGCCGTGGAAGAACCCGGCTATTCCAAGGGCAAACGCATTCTACGCAGCAACGGTGCCTCGGTGATCGATGTGCCGATGGATCAAAACGGGCTGCAACTGGCAGCCCTACAGCAATCCGGTGCTTCCGTGGCACATGTGACACCGTCCCACCAGTTTCCCACCGGTATGATCATGCCGGTACGCAGACGGGCAGAGTTGCTGGCATGGGCAAGTGCTCAGACAGACCGCTACCTCATCGAGGACGACTATGACAGCGAACTGCGGTTTCTGGGGAAGCCGCTGCCGTCGCTGTACAGCATGGACACTAGTGGGCACGTTATTTACATGAACACATTCGCCCGTACCCTTGCACCATCGCTGCGAATCGGTTATGTTGTGCTGCCGCCGCCTTTGGCAAAACAGTTCGAACAGGACTTCTCTTTCTATTCGTCCAGTGTCCCCTGTTTTGAACAGTATACGCTGGTACATTTTTTGCAGGAAGGCTATTTTGAACGCCACCTTAACCGCATGAAAAAGACCTACCGCCAACGGCAAAAGCGGCTGACAGAACTGCTTCGCTCTCACCCGCTGGGAGCGTATCTGCACATCTGCGGAGAAGCTGCCGGACTGCACTTGTTGCTGGAAGTGCAGCTGCCCTGCACGGAACAGGAACTGGTACAGGCTGCCGCGAAAGCACACGTTGTTGTCTATGGGCTTTCCGACTACTATGAAACGCCGCAGGCAGTGCCGCCTACGCCGCAGATCGTACTGGGCTACGCCTGTCTTTCGCCGGAGGAACTGGAACAAGGTACGATGCGGCTGCTGGACAGCTGGCTGCCGTTCTTAAGGAAACACTGAATAAAGTCCGCCTGACGGCTTTGCACGCAATCTGCTTGCAGTGTTTCCTTAAGGCAATACCGCACAAAGAGCGTCTGGCAACTTTGCACGCCATCTGCTTGCAAATTTCCCGTCATATTTCACAAAAATGCCCATGAATACATCAAGTATTCACTCCGCTTTTTGTTTCATCTGACGAAAAATTTGACGACGCATCTGTCGCACAATCTTTGTGCGGTATTGCCTTAAAATAACAAAAAACAGGTGCAGGGACTTCCCCACACCTGTTTTTTTATCAGCAGATCATTTCAGCGTGTCTGCAATTAGCAGCCACAGCCGCAGCCACCATTGTTGCAGCCGCCACCGCAGCCATTGCCGCAGCAGCAGAACAGAATCACGAGCAGAATGATAATCCAGCAGCATCCACCATTATTTTCGAAACACATAATACACGACTCCTTTGTGTCAGTTTTATTTGAAACAAACTGTTTTTTGTCTGTTTCATAGTACATCATATGCCCGTGGAGAAAAAGTGTGACTGCTTCGACAAATCTTGCAGAAAAAATATGCTATACTTGTCCCGTTCAAAAGAAATAAAGTGTGAACACACGGCAGAAAGGAACGGCAATATGCGATATACAGAAGGTTTTACCGGCAAGGCGATCCTTGCCATGAAAGAAGCGATACACGCCGCGGAGGAGTTCGGGCACACGTATATTGGAAGTGAGCACCTGCTTCTGGGGCTGATGGAGGAGGGCGGCAATGCGGCTGCCAGTGCATTGGCAGCACAGCAGCTGAACACGGAACGGCTGCGAAACGGCATTGTCGATCTGGTGGGACGCGGGATTCCTGCACAGGTACAGGAGGATTGTCTGACCCCTTCGCTGGTGGCAATTCTGGAAGATGCCAAGGAACGTGCCAGAGATGCGGGGTGCTGTCTGGCGGGAACGGAACATTTGCTGCTGGCAATTATCCACGCCCCCTGTTCCAGTGCAGTCACCATTCTGAAGAAGTTGGGTGTCAGTCTGAACCAACTCTGCACGCTTTGCAGCAGCGACACTGCCTATGGGGTGCGAATGGAACGAAACCGTATGGATACCCTTTCCCGCAAAAATTGTCCGGCACTGTTTCAGTACGGAAAGCTGATGACAGATCCGTCAAATCCTTACCGCTATGATCCGCTGATCGGACGGGAAAAAGAATTGCAGCAGATGATCCGCATTCTCTCCAGACGCACCAAAAACAACCCCTGTCTGATCGGAGAAGCAGGCGTTGGAAAAACTGCAATCGTGGAGGGCATCGCCAGAAAAATTTTACAGGGTGACGTGCCGGAGTCCTTACAGCAAATGCAGCTGTTTGCACTGGATCTGCCGGCATTGCTGTCCGGTGCAAAGTATCGGGGCGACTTTGAAGAACGGCTCAAGAACTGTCTGGCAGAGGCTTCAGAGCACGGCAATGTCATTTTGTTTATTGATGAGCTGCACACCATTGTGGGAGCCGGTGCCGCAGAAGGTGCAATTGATGCAGCAAACATGCTGAAACCGCAGCTGGCACGGGGTGAAATTCGGCTGATCGGTGCCACCACACCAGAGGAATTCCGAGCGACCATTGGAAAGGACGGTGCCTTGGAACGGCGGTTTCAGCCGGTTACAGTCCACGAACCCTCTGCGGAACAATGCTACGCCATGCTGCAGGGATTGCGGGAAACCTATGCGGAATTTCATCGGGTGCACATTTCAGACACCGTTCTCCGCACGGCAATTCACTATGCAGACCGCTATCTGCACGACCGGTTTCTTCCCGACAAGGCAATCGACTTGTTGGACGAAGCATGCTCCCGTGCCCGAATCCGATGGGAGGCGGAAAAGGACACCACGGAAATCGCTGATGTGGAGGAGGACGATGTTGCCGCCATTGTGTCTGTGCGAACAGGAATTCCCACGGAAAAAATCACGGAGGCACAACGGCAAAAGCTGCTGACACTGGGCAGCGTACTAAAACAACAGGTGGTCGGGCATGATGATGCAGTGGACACACTGTCGGCGGCTCTCTGCCGTGCAAGCACCGGCTTACAGGACAAGTCCCGTCCCATCGGGGCATTTCTTTTTGCAGGTCCCACCGGCGTGGGAAAAACGGCTCTGGCAAGTGCTCTGGCAGCACACCTCTTTGATGACAAGGAAAGCCTGATTCGTATTGACATGTCGGAATTCATGGAAAAGCATGCCGTTTCCAAGCTGATCGGTGCTCCTCCCGGATATGTGGGATTTGAGGACGGCGGCATGCTCTGCGAACGGGTTCGCCGGCGACCTTATTGCGTAGTGCTGTTCGACGAGATCGAAAAGACTCACCCGGATGTGTGCAATCTGCTGCTGCAAATTATGGAGGACGGCATTCTGACGGACTCCTGCGGCAGGACGACCAGCTTTCGCCATGCATTGCTGATCATGACCTCCAATCTGGGCGGCGAAGCGTTGCGTACTGGTGAACAGCTGGGATTTCTCCCCGATTCCGGCAAGGGCGGAAATGCTGCTGCCACTGATGCACTCAAGCGGCATTTCTCGCCGGAATTTCTGGGACGGCTGGACGGTGTACTGTGGTTTCAGAAGCTGTCGGAGGAAAGCTTGTCCCAGATCGCAGAACGCATGTTACAGGAATTGCAGCAGCGGCTCTCTCATATGGAAATCGCCATGGAGTATACACCGGACGCAGTGCGGCTTCTGGCAAACGCACCGAAAATCCGCCAGTACGGTGCACGCCCCATGAAGCAGTATCTGGCAACCATGGTGGAGAATCCCATTGCCGACAAGATGCTGCACAATGCGTTACAGGCAGGAGATGAAATTTGTCTGACTGCCAAGGAACAGCAGTTTGTGGTGCTGGACAAGGTGCTGCGGGCATAAAAATACCGGATACTGTATTCGATCGATACGGTATCCGGTATTTTTTATAGTCCTTAGGCAATACCGCACAAAGATTGTGCGACAGATGCGTCGTCAAATTTTTCGTCAGATGAAACAAAAATGCTCGTGAATACTTGATGTATTCACGAGCATTTTTGTGAAATATGACGGGAAATTTGCAAGCAGATGGCGTGCAAAGTCGCCAGACGCTCTTTGTGCGGTATTGCCCTTAGTTTTCCAAAGCAAACAATTCGTTCAGGTAGTGGATCCCCGTTTCTGTCCGGAAGATCTTATCCCGAAACGACTTGATATTCCGTTTCGGCAAACCGTCCTCATAGGCGTTTACCATGAAATCTGCTTCGATCAGAATCTGGAGATCCACCTCGTCGATCTTGTCATAAGAATGATGATGTGCCACCATATCGCAGACACGGTTAATGAGTGCCGGCGAAAAATCCAGTGCCATCAGCATTGCCCGTGCAATGGGTGGTCCTTCGATTTCCTGATATTCTCCCGCGGCAGAACGATATTTTTTTTCTGCCGCGTGAATGCCGATGTCATGCACCAGTGCCGCAGCTTCTACGATCTCCCGCTGTTTGGCTCCCAGCTGTTCTTCTTCGGCAATCATTTTTGCAAAGGCATACACCTTCATAAAATGCTGTATCCGTTTGGGATCCCCGCTATACAATGTGACCATTGCCATTGTCAACTGACTCATTGATGCCATATGACCTCGCTCCTTTCACTTTTCGAGCTGGTTTCCACATTTTTGGAACACGCTCTCATGCAGGAAACAAAGTACAACGCCTGGTACTTTGTCACCTTAAAGCTGATCTGCAATATCGTAAATCAGGCGTTCGGACTTTTCCCAGCCCAGACAAGGATCCGTGATTGACCGACCATAAACACCCTCGCCAATCTTCTGTGCTCCGTCTTCGATATAGCTTTCGATCATGAAACCCTTTACCAGAGAAGCGATTTCCTTGCTGTGGCGGCAGCTGTGCAGTACTTCGTTGCAGATGCGGATCTGTTCCAGATACTTCTTGCCGGAATTGGCATGGTTTGCATCTACGATCACAGCCGGATTCTGGTAATTCTTCTTCTGATACAGTTCGTACAGTGTGATCAGATCTTCATAGTGATAGTTGGGAATCGTTCTGCCCAGCGGATCTACTGCACCGCGGAGAATTGCGTGTGCCAGCGGATTTCCAGCAGACTTGACTTCCCAGCCGCGATACAGGAACACGTGAGAGGCCTGTGCCGCAGTCAGGGAATTCATCATAACAGACAGGTCGCCGCCGGTGGGGTTCTTCATACCCACCGGAATATCCAGACCACTGGCAGTCAGGCGGTGCTGCTGGTTCTCTACCGAACGTGCACCAATTGCAACATAGGACAGCAGATCAGACAGATACCGGTGGTTTTCCGGATAGAGCATTTCGTCTGCACAAGTCAGACCTGTCTGCTCAATGGCACGGGTGTGCAGTTCGCGAATGGCGATCAGTCCCTGCAGCATATCTTCCTTTTTCTCCGGATCCGGCTGGTGCACCATGCCCTTGTAGCCTTCACCAGTGGTGCGGGGCTTATTGGTGTAGATCCGCGGGATCAGAAGCAGCTTATCCTGTACCTTTTCCTGTACCTTTGCCAGACGGCTGACATAATCCAGAACAGCGTCTTCCCGATCCGCAGAGCACGGTCCGATAATCAGCAGCTTCTTGTCGGATTCACCGGTAAACACCTTTTTGATCTCCGCATCACGCTTCGCCTTGACATTCACCAGCTTTTCCGACAGAGAGAACTGGGCTTTCAGTTCCTTCGGAATCGGCAGCTTTCTGATAAATTCCATATTCATGTATTCGTCCTTCTTTCTCATTGCATTCGATCCTGCCGGCGTATTCGGCATTTTGCCGCAGCCTGTCCGTTCCGCACAACAATGTCATTTATAAGTATACTATATTTACCGGAAAATTGCAAGGGGGCAACACCGCAAATAGCTTGTGCGGTATTGCCTTAACTTACAGGTGTTGCGACCGGAACAGTTTCGCCGGTGGTTTCTTCTTCCACATGCTCGGTAGAATCCGGCTCCTTGTTTTTCATATCCGGTTCCAACAACTCCAGTGACAAATTGCCCTGAGCCGTGTATGCAGACAAAAGCACTTCCTCTTCCGGCAGCATCATGACACGTTCCAGCTTCGAAAAGTCTACGTGGGCATCGCTCCACCGATAGAGCAGTTCCGGCAGGGCATTCTTTGCCGACATGCGGAACAGACCGGAGGCGTTCCAGATGCCGTACACAAAGTCATCATTTTCCGACTCCGCCAGCATTGTATCTGCGGTCATGCGTTCCGGAACAGCCGTCTGTGTTTTCCAGAGTGCCCCATCTGTTACAACAACATGGGACAGGTGCTGTACATCTTCGGCATCGCATTCCAACAGCAGCATTCCGTCTGAACTGCACCGAATCCACTGATAATCTGATTCCAGCGAAAGCATATTCTTGTGATTGCCCTGTACCGGACAGAGATTACCATTGCCGTCCAATGCCATCAGGCAGTCAGATTCATCGATCGTTGCCGTCAGGTAAATGTGGTCGGAAGCGTCACTGCGGACACCGGTAAATGCCATCGTCTGTCTGGAGGTTTCATCCAGATCCAGCAGTGTGGAAAGTCCCAGCTTTTTGCAGATGACACCATTTTTGTCATACCATACCAGCTGATACTGAGTAGCATAGTTTTCGTAATAAGATTCCCAGTCGAAATCGTCGGGGTTGAATGTCGGATCCTCATAGGGCACTGCATCTGCGTTTTCACAGAGCAGCCCGCAGATCGTGCCGTCAGAGAGCACGTCGAAATCTGTCAGTCCCACAAAATCAGAAGCATTGCTGTTTGGGTACAGCGGCGTAAAGACTGGTTCTGCACTTTCCGCATCTTCTGATACACAATAGAGTACACTTTCCGACTGCTGTGCCGCATTCTGCCGGACACCCAGCAGGTAGACTGTGTTCTGGTATACCCGTACTGCTTGCAGACTGCCCAGTTCCTCCGGCAGTTCCCACGCGGTCACCTTTGCCTGATAAACCGGTTCCGGCAATTCCGCTTCTTCGGTCACCAGTGTGGTTTCTGTGGAAATTTCCGCCGTTGTATCTTCTGTGGAGATCTCTGTTACCAACGGCGGCAGATCTGTCATTTTTTTCGGCTTTTCTGCCGCGGAGTCCTGCTCTGTTGCAGTGCAGCCAGCAGTACAGAACAGCATTCCCAGCAGCAAAAAGCACACAGAATGTTTTCTATGAAACTCCATTGCACTGCCTCCCATCGTCAAAATCTCTGTCTATTATAATACGAATCGCCCAAAATGTCAAGCGGAACATTTTGCAGCGATTGCCGCAGACAGCCGTTCCGGAATTTTTTCGTCACAAATGCCAAGATTGTTGGAAATTCCAGTGCCCAGTGCAATATCCGGTTTGATGACTGGTCCGTGATAGTCAGAGCCGCAGGTGTACAGCAAATCGTACTTTTCCGCCAGATGCAGATAAAACTGTGTCTGCGACGGCGTGTGGCGGCTGTAATAGGCTTCGATGCCCTGCAAGCCTGCTGCTTTCAGCCGTACCACCATTGCTTCCAATGCATTGTTTTCCAGCTTCAGCTGGTGCGGGTGAGCCAGCACCGCCACGCCTCCGGCATTCTGAATCACACCGATTCCCTCCTCCGGCGTAGGCTTCGGACGTTCTACTTTGGCATAGAATTCCGGTGTGGTCAGATATTTTTCAAAAGCGTCCTGCACCGAGGAGGCGTAGCCCAGTTCCACCAATGTCCGTGCAAAATGCGGTCTGCCGGAAGTCTTTCCGTCATTACAGCGACGGACATCGTCCAGCGTGATCTGCACGCCATGCCGGTGCAGATATTCCAGCATTTTTCCGCAGCGTTCCTTGCGGTCGGCAGCATGCCTTTTGCAAAATGCCTGCAATGCCGCATTCTCTGGCTGGATCCCATATCCCAGAATATGCAGTTCCTTTTCTCCCTGTACACTGATTTCGATACCGGAGAAAAAGGTCATGCCGTACTGCTCCGCCGCTGCCCTTGCCCGCGAAATTCCCGATGCGGTATCGTGATCCGTAACGGCGGCAACTGTCACGCCGGCTTCGTGTGCCATACGCATGGTTTCTTCCGGCGAAAACTGTCCGTCGGAACAAGTGGTGTGCATGTGCAAATCAATCATGTGTTCTTTCCCTCCCGAAAAGCAGATGCTGTCTTGGTGTCTGCAAAAGTGTCTGCATCGCAGAGAATCAGCACCTGTGTGTAATCTGATACATCTGCCAGTTCTGACAGACCATGTTCCATTTGGGTGACCTCCAGTATACAGATCTCACTGTAATGCTGTAACAAAAACGGCACCATACAGTCTGCGTAATCGTCCTTGAACAGCAGCAGTTTTTTCTGATTGTTCAGGTTTGTCCGGATCACCAGTTTCTCACAGGGTTCTCCCAGATAAAAGGTGTTCAGATCTGCTGTGCCGTCAGGCTGCGTTTGGTACAGTTCCCGCTGTTCCGGTTCGCCGTTTGCCGGATATGCAGTCATATCTGTTACCTTGCTGCCGTCCTCATCGCTGTAAACATCGATCATATCCGGCGTTACGCGGTCGTACAAGCAACTGTCATACAAGTTTCCCCGAAATGTGCCGGCGTGCGTAATCACATACTGGTCATAGGAGATCGGAGCGAATCCCATTCGCTGAATGGCGTTGCGGTAGACGCAGTAGGCACCGTAGCAGCTCCACTTCTCATCTGTCCGGTAATAGATATAGTCCTCTGTGGCGGTAAACAGTACATGGTACACGTCGATTTTTCGAATGGGCGAATCGATCGCCTGATAGAAGCTTTCGATTGCCGGCATCCGCGACGGGTAGGACATACCGTCCAGCAGGTCGCTCGCGTAGAACTCCCCTGCCGGCGGTACGGCAATCACAGTCGTGGGAATCTGGTACCTCTGATAGAACTGGTCAATGGCATCTGCGGAAGCCGTCATTGCCGCCGTGTCCAGCGACTGCGGGCATTCCAGAAGCCGGTCATTTGTCAGATACACGTCCCCGATACGATTGCCGCCGGTGGCAACAACACCGTTGCTCAACGTTTTCAGAAACAGTTCCCGCACCGGCAGAGCCGCAGTCAGCCTGGCATCTGCCTTTTCCAGAAAAGAAGCAGAAGTGTTCCGGCTGCTGGTTTGCGGGGACATGCCGAGAGAAACTAGCCCGCCGATACCACCCAGCAGCAAAACCGCCCAGAGCAGTCTGCCGGAAAATCGCCGTGCAATGCCTGCCTGCTCCGCCACAGTCTGTTTTTTCCAGCGGCGGACTTGTTTGATTTTCAAGAGCATGCACCTCCCTTAGAGCAACAGCTGCATGGACACTGCACCGCCGGTCTGTATCAGAAAGGCGGTGTTTGCTGCCAGAAGCAGCAACGCAGCAAGCAGCGTCAGCGGTGTCCGCAGCAGGCGGAACCAGGACTGTTCCTCTGCCCGCCGCAGCAGGTACCGCCAATTTCCGGACACGCTGTAGACTGCAGCCAGAAAAATTAGTCCATACGCACGCAGCACGTCTGCATCAGCTTCAGTGGGTGCCAGACTGCCAGTCCCTACCATGATGCGGACATACGACCAGACGGACTGCAAGTCCGGCAGCGACAGCAGCACAGCTCCCAGCGAGAGCAGCACCGCTGTGAGGATATAGCGAATTACAGAGTGATACGAGTTTCTCCAGAGAAGATGCTCCAGCCAGAGTGCCCCGCCGATCAGCAGTCCGAACAGCAGCGACGGCAGCCGGAAGCCATACCAAAGACCGATACAGCCCCATGTTGCCAGCATGGCGAAAAGGTAGAGAAAATGGTTTTTCCCGCGGAAGTGCGTTCCCACATAGTGGGAGAACCACTGCACTACGGTGCGGTTCCACTGGTCAGCAAATGCCACCATGGACGGATAGAACAGCGACTTTCCGAAGCTTTCCGGTAGTCGGACACCATAGCAGAGCCCCAAGCCGATCGCCATATCTGCATAGCCGGACAGTTCCAGATACAAGGTCATCAGCTGGGCAAATGCTCCCAGCCAGACCAGCATCAGAGAATAGGTGCCGGTGTCTGCCTGACAGAGCGTCTGAAACAGCATGCCCAGCCAGTTCGCCAGAATCAGCTTTTTTCCCAGCCCTACCAGAAACCGCAGCAGGCCCTGTCCCACACGTGCAATGTCAAACACCGGCGTACACAGGGACTTCACCGCAACGCTGTAGGACACGACCGGTCCCATAATCAGGCGAGGATAAAACAGCAGATACAGTCCCAGCTGCCGCCAGTTTTTTTCACCGTGTATCTTACCGCGGAACACGTCAATGCAATACCCTACGCTTTGCAGGGTGAAAAATGCCAGTCCCAGCGGGAACAGCGACTTTCCGGAAAACCACCCTGCCTTGAGTGAAAACAGCCAGTCACTTCGCAACAGCAGCAGTGCCCCGAAGTGCAGCAGGATACTGCCGGTCAGAACCAGTCTGGAAAAGTGTTTTCGCTGCCGCAGATGTTCCAGCAGCAAGCCTGCTCCATAGGTCAGAGCTGTCAGCAAAATTTCCACCGCCGCCGCCAGCCAGCCGCCGCTGCACAAAAACAACAGACTGATGCCCAGCATGACTTCCCGTTTCCAGCGGTTTGGTGTCAGGTAAAAGAGCAGCATGGTAATGGGCAAAAACAGAAATATCAATGTAAATGATGCAAATTGCATAGACCTCTCCCCTGCTTATGCCAGCATTTTCAGCAGTTCTTCCCGTGTCATCATGGTATTCAGCACTTCCAGCAGAGATGCCGCAGAAAGCAGTTCCGGCAGTCCCAGCTTTTTTTGCAGGGCTTTGCGGCGGTTCTTGCTGTCTGCTCCGCCGGAAAGTCCCAGTTCGTACAAATCCAGCTTGGTGATCGGGTCTGTCTTTTCCGGTGCTTCCTCTGCCAGAATGCCCGCTTTCCCGAACGCTTCCAGCAGCCGCTTTTTGTCGATGCCCTCTACGCCCAGCTTTCCCTCAGCTGACGGTTTATCTTTCCGCCGTTCTTTTCCGTAAATGTCCGGAATGTACACATGGTACAGCTTTCCCTCATGCACTGCCCCTTTGAGGTAGTGACGGATCTTGAAACCGGCGGTGTCGGAATCCGTCAGGATAATCACCCCTGTAGTCTTGGCATAGTACCGTATCAGGGACATTTTCTCTGCATCGTGAAAAATGTGAAACCCGTTTGTCACCAGAATCACAGCATCTAAGATTGAGGAAAGCTTGATCTTGTCGTACTTTCCCTCAACGATAATTGCCTGTGCGATATGAATCATATGTACCTCCTGCAATGGCAAGCATTTTCACAATTGCCGCTTCCAGCATGACGCGTTCTTCTCCGGAAGTGGAATTCAAGTCCAGTTCCAGTTCCCGCAGCACCCGAATGCAGGCACGAAGCCGTTCCGGCGGCAGACGGCGGCAGTCCCGAAACGCGTTCTGCACCATAAAATCAAAAGCATATCCGAAATCGGCTTTCATGTCTGCCGCCTGTTTTCCGGCTCGGAGTGCCGCAGCTGCACGATACAAATCCAGAAAGGAAGATGCAATCGCATGCACAATGAATGTGCGGTTGATTCGCATGGCGTACAGCTTATCCAGTTCCGCCATTGCCGCTTTCGGTTTCTGGGAAACCACGGCTTTTGCCAGCTGAAACGTGGTGGATTCCAACTGGGGTGAGGTCATCTCCCGCACCATTGCCGTGGTGATCGTGCCGCCCTTATCGGCATAGGCACAGAGTTTTTCCAGTTCGTTGCGGAGAATCAGCGTATTGCCCATACAGAGCCGCACCAGTTCTTCCGCACTCTCTCTGGGAAATATACAGCCACGCTTTTCTGCAAGTTCTGACAGTTCCTTTGCCAGCACCTGCGGGGTACGCTGCACTGCCTCGCAGACAACACCGTGTTTGGCGATGCCGTCTATCAGCTTTTTGTTTTTCCCCTGCGGCGTTTTTTTGCCGTTTTTCGGGTCAAATCCGGTGACATCAAACACCAGCACTGTGGCACCGCCCACATCAGAAAGCAGTTCCAGCAGTTGTTTCAGCTGATCTTCCCGCAGGGTGTTGGCATCAAGGTTATGCACCTGAATGCAGTTATAGGCGGAAAACATGGAAAACTGGCGGGCGGCATCTTCCAATGCCTTGAGTTCCAGCTTCTGCCCGTCAAATCGGGTCAGTGCCATGTCCGGATTGCCGCCGGTGGCTTTCTTCAGCAAGCTGGCAGTCAGCTGTTTCACCTGCACCAGATCGGCACCGTAAATATAGTAAAGATTTTGCAGTTCGCCCTTTCGAATCTGGGCGGAAAGCTGTTTCGGTTCACAAATCGGCATGGACTGCCTCCTTTCTCTGTGATTCAGTATTTCCCCTAAGGAAACACTGCATAAAGCCCGCCTGACGGCTTTGCACGCAATCTGCTTGCAGATTTTCCGCCATATTTCCCAGAAATTCCTTGCCAGACAACTGCGTTCGAGGCAGGATTCTGCTCGAGGACAAAGGCGTGTCGCACTAAGATTGATTGCGACCATACAGTCTGCCTGCGGAATTTCTGTGCAATCTGCCGAAAAATCTGACTACGCATCTTACGCACAAGCTTTATTCAGTGTTTCCCTAATGTATTCACATTCCAGCTGCCGTCAGGATATACCCGTATCTGCACCGCGTCCTCCTTGGCGTAGGTTTCCTCCGGCATTGCATCTGGTTCACCATTCCACCGGGTACAGATCACCGCATCTGCGGTATCGGGCAGTTCCTGTATGGTCGTGCCCACGCAGAAATGCAGATTCCCGAATGTGATCCAGACGATACCGTCAGATTCTGTCAGAGTGTACTGGGTATCCTCCACTGTAAACTTGTCCGTTTGCAGCGGCTTTGTTCCCATAAAATCTGCATCAGCGGGAATCCAGCAGTCTGCCGGCACCGCGGTTTCTGCCACCGGCATTTCCCACAGGGTGTCCGGATAGGCGATTCGCATCTGGTCTGCGTATTTCGTCAGGCACAGCGTATTCAAGCGGGTAATGCCCTGTTCGGCACAGTATGCCTCCACATATTTCGGGTTCCGGTGGTCGCCGGTCAGGTCGATCACATCGGTTTTTCCGGCATAGGTGACGACTACCACTTCCTCCTGCTTCTGCCCCAGAACTGTGACCAGAAAGCAACGCTGTTCGCTTGCCCGATAGACTGCCTGCCCTGCCAGCAGGATTCCAAAGGAAATGACAATCGCCAGCGACACGGCTTTCCGGCTCCGTTTGGTGTAGAAAATCAGCAACACGAACAACAGCAGAATGCCGCACAGCATGGGAAGCAGCTTCCAGCCGGTGGGAAACAAAAACGGAATGAAATCCCGCAGTCCGTACGCCATGAGTTTTAAGAGGTCATACAGCAGCTTCAGCAGAAAGCAAACTGGTTTCGCCACAAATCCCACACCGCCGGTGAGAAAAATCAACAGCGACAATGCCAGCATCGCGGAACAAATGGGTACCAAAAACAGGTTCGCAATGGGCGATGCCACAGACACTTCCCGAAAATAGAGGAGCGTCACCGGAAACACGCAGACGGAAACGCTGGTCACTGTGGCAAGCTGCCGGAGCACGCTCCATTCCAGCCCTTTTTTCCGCAGGCGTTTGGTCAGCCACGGAGCAAACACGCCAATGCCAAAGGTTCCGACAAAGGACAGCAGAAAAGATGCATCCTGTATCAGATATGGGTTCCCGATCGTCATCAGCACGCCGGCAATACACAGCGAATTACAGGTATCGCCCCGCCGGAAAAACAGCGGTGCACTCTGCATCAGCAGATACATGAAACCGGCTCGCAAAATGGAGATCGGCGTTCCCACCATGAGGGCATAAAGCACGGTCCAAACTGTGGTTGTGCCGAACACTGCCCAGCGGTGCATGTGGAACCGCCTGCAAAACCAGCCCCAAATGGACAAGATCAGTACCAGATGCAGACCGGAAACAGATACCACGTGGCGGATTCCGTGATGTGTCAGCAAGTCGTTCGTTTCATCGGCAAGGGTGTCTTTTGTTCCCAGCAACATAGCACTGACCATGCCGCCGGCTTCCGTTCCGGCAAGGGTACAGATCCGCACAGAAATGCGGTCGCGGTATTGCTGCAATGCCCGCACCAGCTTTCCGTTTTCCGTCGGCGTACAGGACACGAACGCGTCATTGTTCGCCTGTAGGAAAATCCCCTTGGCTCGGTAGTAACTCTCCCCGTTCCAGAGGTAGCTGTTCTCCAGTGCGGAGAATCCGCCGGCAACGTCCAGCATGTCCCCGTATCGTGCACCAACATCGTCGGTATATACCAGAATTTTCGCCCGCCTGCCGTCCGCAAACGTGCCTTTTACCTGATAGGACGCACGATCGTTATCGTAGACTTTTGCCGCGAAAACTCTACCGGAAAATGTAGTTATGGTTCCGGCAGATCGCAGAAGCGGCTGGTACACGGCAGTGGTATACAGCAGCACCGCTCCTACGGCTGCCGCCGCGGAAAGTCCCACACAGAGCAGCTGCCCCGTGGTGATACGCCGATATAGACGGAATGCCTCCAGCAGCAGAAATGCCGCCAGAAGCAGACTCACCGTCACGGAAGTCTGGCAGGTCGTGGCAAGGAATAACCCCGCCAGCCATGGAATCCCAAACCATACCATTTTCCGTTTCATCTCAACCTTGTCCTCAATCCTTGAAGAACAACGGCAATTGTTCCAGATAAATCAAATCCTTGCGTTCCGCAGCATCACCCTCTGCGAGAGGTGCTGCGTTGCCCACGATCTCTCCGCCGGCGGACTTTACCAGCTGCTGGAGAGCACGGAGGGAATCGCCGGTACTGATGACATCATCGACGATCAGCACACGCTTGCCCTTCATCCATGCCGCCTTTTCACCGTCCAGATACAGGGTCTGCACGGCTGCGGTGGTAATGGATTTCACCTGTACCGACAGCACGTCAGTCATGTAGCCCTTGACAGACTTTCGTGCCACGATATACGGCACTTTCAGCTGACGGGACATTTCGTATGCCAGCGGAATGCCTTTGGATTCCGCCGTCAGAATGTAGTCACATTCCGGCACACGCTTTGCCAGTTCCCTGGCACACGCTTCTGTCAGTTCCACATCGGAAAACAGAATAAATGCCGCAATATCCAGCTTTTCACTGATCGGGCAGATCTTCAGTTCCCGTGTCAGACCGGCAATGTGCAATGTATAATACGCTGCCACAGACAGCACCTCCTCATTCTTCTACCGGCTGTACTGCATCAGCACCCCAGCCCATTTTCACACCGGCAAGCATATGGAAATGCAGGTGGAACACGGTCTGACCAGCATTTTCGCCGCAGTTGGTCACAATGCGGTAGCCGTCTGTGATGCCCTCTTTTTCCGCGATCTTGGCAGCCACTTCATAGATGTGCCCTACGACTGCGGAATTTTCCGGCGTGATCTTTGCAGCACAGCAGATGTGCTGCTTCGGGATCAGCAAATAGTGAATAGGAGTGATCGGGTTAATATCTTTGAACACATACACAGTGTCATCTTCATAGACCTTTGTGCTAGGGATCTCTCCCGCAATGATCTTACAAAACAGGCAATCTTCCATGATTAGTCCTCCTTCAGAAATTCCGCAGCAATGCCGTCCAGTGCCAGCAATGCTTCGTCTACCATATAGGTCTTGCCGATACCAGCCATTGCACTGTCCGGCTTACCGCCGCCCTTGCCGCCGGTAACTGCTGCAACACGCTGTACGATCTTGCCGGCGTGAGCACCCTTATCACGGGCAGCAGCAGAGCATGCACAAACCAGATTACCCTTTTCGCCATTGACGCTTGCGAGAACTGCAACGACCGGTTCCTTCATATCCTTAATGGTGTCGCCCATCTTCCGCAGTACCTGCGGTGTAGTGCCGTTGAGCATTGCGGAAACTACCTTGACACCATTGACAGCCTTGGCATTGTCGAAAATAGCAGCCATCTGTGCGTCGGAGATCTTCTGGTTCAGGGATTCGATCTGACGATCCTTCTCCTTATTGTCTGCCACCAGTGCTGCACAGTGTTCTGCCAGTCCGGTGGTGTTGCTCAGCTTCATTGCCTTTGCAGCAGAAGCCATGGTCTGCTCATAGGAATCCAGCAGTTCCAGTACGCCGGTGCCGGTAACTGCTTCGATACGGCGGACACCAGAGGCAACGGAACTCTCGGACAGAATGCGGAACAGACCCAGCTTTGCAGTATTATCCACATGCGTACCGCCGCAGAATTCTACAGAATAATCGCCTACGGTAACAACGCGAACAACATCGCCGTACTTTTCGCCGAACAGAGCCATTGCTCCCAGCTTTCTGGCTTCAGCAATGGGCAGTTCCTGTGTCACGACCGGAATTGCTTCCAGAATCTTTTCGTTGACCAGAGCCTCTGCCTGCTTGATCTCCTCATGTGTCATTGCTGCAAAGTGCGAGAAGTCAAAACGGCAACGGCTGTCAGTTACCAGCTGACCAGCCTGATGTACATGGTCGCCCAGAACGCTCCGCAGAGCAGCTTGCAGCAAGTGTGCCGCAGTGTGATTCCGCATGGTTCTGCTACGTTTGTCTGCATCGATCTTTGCAGAAACGGTATCACCTACATGGAGTGCACCCTCTGTCATAGCACCCAGATGCAGGTAATGACCGTTTTCTGTCTTGCTGGTAGTTTCTACGGTGAAAGTGCTGTCCGGTGTGGTAACAAAACCGGAATCGCCGATCTGTCCGCCGCTTTCTGCGTAGAACGGTGTCTTATCCAGAACAACTACAGCCGGTTCACCCTCCGCAGCAGTGTCTACCGATTCGCCGTCACGGAAAATGGCAACGACCTTGGCATCTTCTTCAGCGGTGTGGCTATAACCGGTGAAAACCGTTGCCGGAGCATCCATTTGCAGACCGCCTTCTGCCCAAGAAGAACCTGCCTTATTGTGGTAGTCCTCTCTTGCACGGTTCCGCTGTTCTTCTACCAGTGCGGTAAAGCGTTCACGGTCTACCGATACGCCCTGCTCCGCAGCGATTTCTTCCGTCAGGTCAATGGGGAAGCCGTAGGTATCCGACAGCTTGAATGCATCTTCGCCGGAAACGGTATCCTTGCCCTCTGCTTTCAGCTGTGTCAGAATGCCGGACAGCATATCGAAGCCCTTGTCCACAGTCTTGGCGAAAGTCTTTTCTTCTTCCTCCACGATCTTGCGGATATAAGCTTTCTTTTCTTCCAGCTCCGGATATGCGGAAGCATTTTCGTGAATAACAGTTTCTACCACTTCATACAGGAACGGCTTCTTGATGCCGATCAGTCTGCCGTATCTTGCGGCACGGCGGAGCAGGCGGCGAAGCACGTAGCCACGGCCTGCGTTGGACGGCATTACACCGTCACCGATCATGAATGTGGTGCTGCGGATATGGTCGGTGATTACGCGGAGAGCCACATCGGTCTTTTCGTCTGCGTTATAGGTAACACCGGCGATGCGGCAGACGTGCTTCATGATATTCTGCACAGTATCTACTTCGAACAGGTTGTCTACGCCCTGCATGACACATGCCAGACGTTCCAGACCCATACCGGTATCGATGTTCTTGTGTTCCATTTCGGTATAGTGACCGTTGCCGTCACTGTCGAACTGGCTGAATACCAGATTCCATACTTCTACATAGCGGTCGCAGTCGCAGCCAACGTGGCAGTCCGGCTTGCCGCAGCCCTTTTCCGGTCCACGGTCAAAGTAGATCTCCGAACACGGACCGCAGGGACCGGAACCGTGTTCCCAGAAGTTGTCTTCTCTGCCCAGACGAACCATGTGGTCTTCTGCCACGCCGATCTGCTTGGTCCACATGTCATAGGCTTCGTCGTCATTTTCGAAAACGGAAACATACAGCTTATCTGCCGGCATTTCCAGCACCTTGGTGAAAAATTCCCATGCCCATGTGATTGCTTCGATCTTGAAGTAATCGCCGAAAGAGAAGTTGCCCAGCATCTCGAAATAGGTGCCGTGACGTGCGGTCTGACCGACACGTTCAATATCCGGTGTACGGATACACTTCTGACAGGTCGTCACACGGGTATTCGGCGGAACTGCCTGTCCCAGAAAATATTTTTTCAGCGGTGCCATACCGGAATTGATCAGCAGCAGGCTCTTATCCCCCTGCGGTACCAGCGAAAAGCTGGGCAGACGGGTATGTCCCTTGCTCTCAAAAAACGACAAATACTTTTCACGTAATTCGTTTACACCTTGCCACTTCATTGGTTTTCAGACTCCTTTTTCCTTGAAAAATACGGTGTTGTCGCATCTCTCCGCAGTCGCAGAGAGCACAAAAAAAGACCGTCGCCGCCAAATGGGACGAAGGCCTTCGTGTTACCACCCAAGTTCGGAAATTTGCATTTCCCTCTTTTCCTCTAACGCAGGAAATACGTTCCGGTTTTCCGGAAAGGCTCGCGGGTAGCACCTGTCCACATGCCGGAGCAGTTTCACCAGACCTGCTCTCTCTGTCACGGCTGTTCTGACAGTTATTCCGTTCCTCGCCCATTTTATATCAACATCATTATTAGTATAGCAAATCTCGTGCTGTTTGTCAACTGTTTTTTTCGCAAACAGACAGAAAAAAACTGCCACACCGGCAAAAACGGCACAGCAGTTTTTCCAGGGCAACACCGCACAAAGCTTGTGCGTAAGGTGCGTAGTCAGATTTTTCGGCAGATTGCCTAGAAATTCCGCAGGCATACTGCCGTATGGCAAGGGATTTCTGGGCAATATGACGGAAAATCTGCACGCAGATTGCGTGCAAAGCCGTCAGGCGGGCTTTGTGCGGTGTTGCCCTAGGAGCATGTTCTCCTGTATTTATCAAAACTTATGGCAAAGTCGTCAGGCGAGCTTTGTGCGGAGTTGCCTTATGCGTTTTCCTTGTTTCTGCGTTCCAGCAGTGCCTTGATCTTTGCGTTCGGGTCAATGACATTGCCGATGGAAACATCGTGGTTCAGAGATGCGATGAAGTAGGAAATGTATTTGGAGCAGTCTACTTCGTGGAACCACTCACGGGACAGCAGAGCATCGGTGCGGTAAGTCAGGTTGGTGGAGAATACAGCATCGATATAGCCGTCTTCGTTTGCCTTATCGAACTTTTCCAGACCGTTGACAAACAGACCGTAAGTTGCATAGCAGAACACGCGGCGAGCCTTGCGTTCCTTCAGAGCGTAAGCAATATCCAGCATAGATTCGCCGGAGGAAATAATATCGTCGGCAATAAATACGTCCTTGCCTTCTACGGAGTTGCCCAGATATTCGTGTGCTACGATCGGGTTATGTCCGTTGATGATCTTGGCATAGTCACGACGCTTGTAGAACATACCCATCGGTACGCCCAGCATAGAAGCGTAGTACATGTTCCGGTTCAGAGCACCCTCGTCCGGACTGATGACCATAAACTCGTCCGGTGTTGTCTTGAGATGCGGAATCGTCTTGAACATTGCCTTCAGCACCTGATAGGACGGCATCATGTTGTCAAAGCCCATCAGCGGAATGGCATTGTGTACGCGGGGGTCGTGTGCATCTACAGTCAGAATGTTGGACACGCCCATCTGATACAGTTCCTGCAGTGCACAGGCACAGTCCAGAGATTCGCGGTAGTTCCGGCGGTGCTGACGGCCGCCGTACAGAATCGGCATGATCACGTTGATACGGTGTGCCTTACCGCTGGCTGCCTGAATCAGACGCTTCAGATCCTGATAGTGGTCGTCCGGCGACATTGCGTTCATCTGATCGTACATCTGATATTTCACGTTGTAGTTGCCTACGTCCACAATGATGAACAGATCCTTACCGCGGACAGTGGACTTGATCAGTCCCTTGCCGTCACCGGAAGAAAAACGCGGGCATTCCGATTCGATCAGGAATGTGTCTACATCATAACCACCCTTGTGAGCCCAGTTCACCAAGTAGTCATTCAGCTTATTGCCCAGTTCCTCTGCACCTTTCATTGCAATCAGTCCGAGCGGTGCAACGCTGGTTCCATGATTGAACAAAATGTCTGATGCTGATACCATAACTCAAATACCTCTTTCTATATTTAGGCACACCTAACCGCCGATCTGGACGGAGAAACGCACCATTGATTACTTTTCCCCGTGCCGGTCAAGCCTTACAAAACTTGTCGATATAGTGGTCGATGTCTGCCGCAATGATCTCCTTTGCAGCGTAAACGTCTTCCACTTCGTCCACCGCGGTCGTCTTATGTTCCAGCTCTTTGTACACCTGAAAGAAGTGCACGATCTCCTCAAAAATATGACGGGGCAGATCGTCGATGTTGTGATAGCTGTTATATGTCGGGTCATTACACGGAATCGCGACAATCTTGTCGTCCCGCTGCCCGTTATCGATCATATGGATCACGCCAATGGGATAGCTCCGCACCAGTGTCATAGGGTGCAGCGTCTGAGAGCAGAGCACCAGCACGTCCAGCGGGTCACCGTCATCTGCATAGGTGCGGGGAATAAAGCCATAATTTGCCGGATAATGGGTGGAAGTGTACAGGATCCGGTCCATTTCCAGAATGCCGGTGTCCTTGTTCAGTTCGTATTTGACCTTGCTGTTCTTCGGGATCTCCACCACAGCCACAAACTCGTCCACTGTAATCCGCTTGGGATTTATATCATGCCAGATATTCATCAATCCATGTTTCCTTTCCTCAAGAAATTTTCCGGCGAAGCCGCCGCCAAAAACACGTTCTTTCCGGAGCACGGCAGAAAATTGACAGACAAGCTTTCTGCCATGCCGCTCTTATTCTAGTATAACATTTTTTGTGGTTTTGTCAATATCCTCCCGCTGCTTTTTTTCCGCATTTTTGTTTTTTCGCCGTTTTTACCGAAAGCAAACAAAAAAACACGCGGGGATTTTGCGGAAAAGACAGACAGAACGCTTGCAAAAACCCCAAAAAAATGATATAATAAATCATATATCATGAAAAAGATGTGAAGCCGGCGGCACATACTCGCCGGAACAGGAGAAAATTATGCCAGTTACCACAACCCGTACACTCCCCGCCGCGATCCTGCGGGAGGTGCAAAAAGCTGTTATCGGAAAAGACCTCGTTTTGACGAAAGTACTGCTTGCATTTCTGGCAGGCGGACACGTGCTGATGGAGGACATGCCCGGTGTCGGGAAAACCACCCTTGCCATGGCGTTTTCCAAGGCTCTGGGGCTGAACTGCCGTCGGGTACAGTTTACGCCGGACGTGTTGCCCTCCGACCTGACAGGCTTTTCGGTCTATGAAAAAAATACCGGAACATTCGTGTTCCAGCCGGGAGCACTTTTCTGTCACCTGCTCCTCGCGGACGAGATCAACCGCACCTCCAGCAAGACACAGGCAGCTCTGCTGGAGGCAATGGAAGAGAGCAACGTCACTGTAGAGGGCAAGACCTATGCCCTGCCCCGCCCGCATCTGGTCATTGCCACCCAGAACCCGCTGGGCTGTGTGGGCACGCAGTCCCTGCCGGAATCTCAGCTGGACCGCTTTCTGATGCGGCTGCACATGGGGTATCCGGAGATTCAGGATGAGGTGGCAATTTTAAAAGGACATGCCGCCCGCAATCCGCTGGAAGATGTCCAGCCGGTGTGCACACCGGAGCAGCTGGAGGCATTACAGCAGCAGGCTGCGGCAGTCTATGTGGACGACCGCCTGTATTACTACGCGGCTTCGGTTTCCAAAGCCACACGGGAACACCCGCAGGCTGTCCTCGGTGTCAGCCCCAGAGGAACGCTGGCACTGATCCAGTCGGCAAAAGCAATGGCAATGCTCCGCGGACGGGATTATCTGCTGCCGGACGACATCATGCCTCTGTGTCAGGACGTACTGGCACACCGAATCCTGACCAAAGGCGGCGTGGCAGCGGAGCAGGTGCTGGACGAGGTGCTGCATCAGGTACCGGCTCCCATGCCGGACAGACGGTGAACGCGATGCGGACACTGAAAATTCTCTATCTGCTGCTTGCCGGCGTTTGTTATTTGTTTTTTTGTCTGTATCTGCCCCAGTTCTCGGCGTATTTGCTGCTGTGTATCCTGCTTTTGCCGGCGTTGCTTTTCTTTGCGGCACATTACAGCGGGGCAAAGTTACAGGCAGAACTGGTGCCGCCGAAGCCGCATGCACATATCGGCGAGCCGTTTTCCTGCTGTGTGCGGCTGAAAAATCCCACGATATTTCCTATCAGCACTGTGATTTTCCGCATACATCTGGAAAATGAAACGCTGACAGAACTGGACGATGTTGAATTTCACGAAGCAGTTCCGCCGCGGCAGACTGTCTGTATCCATGTGCCGGTCACGCCGGAGCATGCCGGTGCAGTTCACGTTACCCTGCAATCGGTTCAGGTGCTGGACACCCTGCTGCTGTTCTCTCACCGCAAGCGGTTTTCCGCCGCCTTTTCTGTGACTGCCCTGCCGGAAGTGCCACAGCCGCCGGCAAGTACATCTCCGCTGCAAGCCGGCGAAGATGCAGTGATGCAGCCCACCACGGAGCCGGAGGAATTTCTGGGTGTGCGGGAATACCGCAGCGGCGACCGCATGCGTGCCATTCACTGGAAACTGAGCAGCCGCTTTCCGGAACCGGTGGTGCGGGAGTACGGCATTCCTGCACGCACGCCGGTGACGGTGGCATTTCTCTATGCTGTGCAGGCAGATAACCCGCAGGAACGCGGGCAGGAACTGGATGCTATGCTGGAAGCGTTGCAGGCGTGTGCTGCCTTTTTCTGTGCCAACCAAGATAGTGTGACGGTGGTGTTCTGCCGCTCTGACTGGCACCGGAGCGAAACCATTACAGAGGAACAGTCCCTGCTGCCGCTGTTGGAAAATCTGCTGGAAACACCGCCGGAAGCCGATGCTGCCGCCTGCCTTTCCCACTGGAAGAGCCTTGGAGAAACGGCGGCGTTCTGTGTGACAGATACGATTCTGGAAAATCCGCCGTTTCAGAAAGTGTTTACTGCGAAAGCTACCGGCTCGGACAAACACGTTTCCATTGCCGGCAACGGGTCAGAAATCGTCTATCGGACACTGACAGATTCCGAGGGAGGTGCAGCATGAAAAAGACACACGTCCCCTGTTCTCTGAAAATCGAGGAAGAAGCGGTACGATATGATCTGGACAACCCGACCAAGCGGAACACGGCGAAGCTGCTGCAATTGTTCCTGACAGCACTGGGGTATTTCGGCTCTGTGCTGGTCATCTGCGACCTCTACGGGACAAACATTCGAAAAGGAATCTTTCTGCCGCTGGCAGTCGGCGGTTTCCTGCTGGCTTCCCTGCTCCAGTTTTTGCCGAAGCACAGCGGAAAGCTGACACTGGGTTTTGTTCTGGTGCTTCTGGGCATGTCTGCCCTGTTTTCCAAACAGGTCGTGCTGGGTTTTCATGCCATTTTCAATGTGGTCTACCAGACGGCTCACAATACAAATATCGCATATTTTCAGATTGCCAAAGGGGCAAACATCACTTTTGCGGCAACGCTGACCGGCACACTTGTGGCGGAACTGCTGGCATTTCTCTTTGCCTTCTTCACCATTCGAAAGCCGCATTTCACACTGCCTACCGCAGTTTCTTTCCTGCTTGCAGAGCCGGGGCTGTATCTGGGAATCCCTGTCAGCGTTCCGGCAATGGGACTGCTTCTGGCATACTGGGGCGGCATGCTGGCACTGCGGTTTCCGGCACTGTGGGGACGGGAGAAGATCCGCTGCACACAGCGTACCTCCGCAATCGGCGGTTCTCTCACAGCATTGCTGATTCTGCTGGTATACGGAGCAGTTTCCCTGACCGGCACATGGCAGGGGTACAGCCGTCCGGAATCGGACAAGCTGCGGCGGCAGGAGATCAGTGAAAGTCTGGCGGATTTCGACATTCAGAATCTGCCCCAGAGCATTCGCAAGATCGCTGCGGCAATCGGCATGGGCAACAACCAGACTGTCACCCTCGGAAACACTGCCAAGCAGCGGATATACGACCGGACAGATCTGAAGCTGACGCTGGACGATCTGCCGGAAAGCACCATGTATCTGAAAAGCTATACCGGCAGCACCTATGGGAAAAACTGCTGGGACACACTGGCTTCAGATACAGAGGCGGTCAACAGCGATATGGTCTTTCCGATACTGGAAAGCTACGACTGCAACCCGCAGAATTTTCCGTTTTTGTTTCAGCAGACCAGTGAGCCGGATTCCGGTACGTATCACTGCACCATTACCCCGCAGCGGCGGGACGGCAGATATTATCAGCCCTATGCAGCATTTTCGTCTGATGTTTCCTATCTGGAAGATGTCGATTTTCGTCCGAAAAACCGCGACAGCTACGACTGGACAGCGGCACAGCTTCCGCCGGAAATCTTGTCGGTGCTCTCACAGCAGGAACCGACTTCGATTTCGTTTAATTCCTCGTGGAGCAATGATGCGGTACGGTCTTTCATGGATATTCTGCATGTGCCCAGCAACGGCTCTGATGTGACGATCTCCACGCGGTTTTCGGCAAATCAAATTGCAACGGCTCCTGACGGTGTGCGGGGAAAAGTAATTCCGGCGGCGTTTCTGGAATCTGTCGCCTACCGTGATTTTGCCGCAGATGTGTATACAAGGCTGCCGGAAAGCGAAGCCCTAGATGCGGTATATGCCGCTATGCCGGAATCGCTGCAAAACGCTCACCCGCAGACCACCCAGGAACGCTATGCGGCACTATGTGAGATTCGGGCGTGGCTCTCGGAGCAGGCGGAGTACGACCTTACTCCCGGAAAAACGCCGCGAAACCGCGACTATGTCAACTTCTTCCTGCTGGAAAATCACAAGGGCTACTGCATGCACTTCGCCACCGCCGGCACCATTCTGGCACGGCACCTGGGAATTCCCGCACGCTATTGCGAAGGGTATCTGGTGGACAGCGAAGTCCTGAACAGTGCTTCTATCCGTGACGGGCGTTATGTCGTCAACGTCCCCAACAAAAAGGCTCACGCATGGTGTGAGTTTTACATTGACGGCTACGGTTGGCTGCCCTTTGAAATGACTCCCGGCTACACCGCAGAGCTACAGCCGGACAGCGACACAGAGGAAGTACCGTCGGAACCCTCCACGGAAACCACTGTCGATACTACGCCGGAAAACAACACCTCTGCAACGCCGGAGGAGATGACCAGTGCCGCACTGACCTCTACCGAAATTTCCGGCAGCATGGCGGCTCCGAAAGACAACACCATTGCCGGCAGCAAACCCGCCGACGGTTCGATACCCGGCTTCGCTGCGGTTGCAGTGCGGCTGCTGATCTGGGCGATCTGCATCGGGCTTTTCATTGGGGCAGCGGTTTTGCTGCGGCTGCTCCATGTCCGATACCGGCAGAATGTCTTTCTGGATACCCGTCACCCACGGCAGGCAGTTCATGCCATGTACCGCTATCTGTTCCGGCTTCTACGTTGGACAGGACTGCGGTTCCGGCAGGAGCCGCTGCTGGAATTCTGCGAAAAGGCAGTGCAGCATCTCCGGCAGCAGAAACTGCCTGCAACGGCTCCGGAACAGATCATTCCCATGATTCTGGCAATGGAATTCGGGAAACAGGATCCGGAAATGGCAGAACAGCGACAAGCTGCCGCAGAGGCTTCTGCTCTGGCAGATGCCATTTTCAAACGATGCAATCCGCTGAAGCGGTTTTGTATGAAATATTTACTGCATCTGATCTGAGGCAATACCGCACAAAGATTGTGCGACAGATGCGTCGTCAAATTTTTCGTCAGATGAAACAAAAAGCGGAGTGAATACTTGATGTATTCACGAGCATTTTTGTGAAATATGACGAGAAATTTGCAAGCAGATGGCGTGCAAAGTCGCCAGACGCTCTTTGTGCGGTATTGCCCTGAGGAAACACTGCATAAAGCCCGCCTGACGGCTTTGTACGCAAGCTTTATTCAGTGTTTCCCTGATGCGAAAGGAGTTTTACTGATGCAATCCAAAAAAACACCATTTTCCAAACGCATGTTCTATGTGATATTTCCCTTTGTGCTGCCGCTGTGCCTGATCGCACTGGGCATTCTGCTACAGGTCAACGAGAAACTGGTGAACGGTATCTTCACCACGCTGGGCATTCTCATTGCCGTGATCGGGTTGATCGAAGTGGTAGTGTATGCTTCCCGCCGCCAGTGTCAGCCCCCGCAGCCCGCTAAGACACTGACGACCGGCATCATTCTGCTGATTCTCGGTGCCCTGCTCATTATCCTGCCGTTTACCATCAACAAGCTGATCCCGATCATTCTGGGCATCTGCGTACTGTGCAACGGCATTTCCGGTATCGTCAACACAATGGAATTCCGCAAAGCGGACACCAACATTGTGGCTTCCATGCTCTTTGCAGTCACCAACTGCCTGCTGGGAATTTTCATTCTGATCTATGTGATCTTCATCAACCAGAACACCGGCTGGAACATCATTGGCATTCTGATGATTATCAGCGGCGTGCTGCGAATGATCAACGAAATCGTTGCACGGCTGGCTCCCAAGTACTCCGGCAACGTAGTGGAAACCAGCTTTACAAAAACCACTATCACTGATGCAGATACAGATGCCGCAGGAGAAGCCCCGCAGTCACCGGAAGAACAGTAAGGAGCGTATGCCATTCATGTTGAAAGCAAATTATCACACCCATACTGCCCGCTGCAAGCATGCATGGGGCGAAGACAAGGAGTATGTGGAACAGGCAATTCAGGCGGGCATGGAAGTGCTGGGATTTTCTGACCACTGTCCGTGGATCTTTCCGCCGGACTATGTTTCCCACACCCGCATGGAACCAAAAGAACTGGACGGCTACTTCACCTCGCTGGAAAACCTGAAGCGGGAATATGCCAAGGATATTACCATTTACATCGGCTTTGAGTCAGAATATATTCCGGAACTGATGGAAGAACAGGACCGGCTGCTGAAGGATTATCCCGTGGATTACATGCTGCTGGGAGAACACTTCACTGCCAGCGAAGTCACCGGTCCCTATACTGGTCATGAAACAAAATCCGAGGCGGATTTGCAGCGGTATGTAGACCTTGTCATTGAGGGCATGGAAACCGGAAAATATGCCTATGTGGCTCACCCCGACCTGATCCACTACATCGGCTCGGACGAGATCTACGAACGACACATGCTCCGGCTCTGCCAGTATCTGAAAGCACACGACATTCCGGTGGAGATCAACCTGCTGGGCGTTGTGGAACACCGGCACTACACCTCCGGCAGATTTCTCCGCATCGCACAGAAAGCGGGAAATTCTGCGATCATCGGCTGCGATGCCCACACGCCTGACCGGCTTTCCAACGTCGCATATATACAGAATTGTCTGGACTTGGCAAAAATGTATGACTTACCGGTTGTGGACTTTCTGCCGGATTTCATGGCAAAAGCGTAAAATTTCTACACAGCAGGAAAAAGCGTTGACTTTTCCTGCAAAATGTGCTATACTAAGGGTATTCGAAAAGAATATCATCACTGTAAAATGGGGCACACCACCGAAAAGGTGTGTGCCCTTTTTTTGTGCAATTTTATGGTAAAATGTAGAAAAGGAGTGTATGCCATGCAGGTAAACGGTGTTTCGATCCCTCTGGAAAAACCGCAGACATTACTGGAATTTCTGAACGAGAAGGGGTACAATCTCCACCGCATTGCCGTGGAACGCAACGAGAAAATCGAGGCAAAGGAAGACTATGCCACGATCATTCTCCAAGACAGCGACGTGATTGAAATCGTCAGCTTTATGGGCGGCGGTGCATGCTGACCGCAAATATGTGATGTTGTGATAGAAAGGAAGATTCTTATGGAAACGATCAAAAATGATACTTTTGTACTGGGTGGAAAGGAATTCCACTCCCGCTTTATTCTCGGCTCTGGCAAGTTCTCCCAGCAGCTGATCCGTGATGTCATGGAGTACGGCGGCAGCGAAATTGCCACCATTGCTCTGCGGCGTGCCAATGCCGACAGTCCGGAAAATATTCTGGATTACCTGCCGAAAAACCTGACACTGCTGCCCAACACTTCCGGTGCCAGAAACGCAGACGAAGCGGTTCGCATTGCCCATCTTTCCCGTGCACTGGGCTGCGGCGATTTTGTAAAAGTGGAAGTGATTCCCGATACGAAGTACCTGCTCCCCGACAATGCCGAAACCATTCGGGCAACAGAAATTTTGTCCAAAGAGGGCTTCCACGTATTGCCGTACATGTACCCTGACCTGATCGCGGCACGCCGTCTGGCAGATGCCGGAGCTGCTGCGATCATGCCGCTGGGTGCTCCTATTGGCAGCAACAAGGGACTGCGTACCAAGGACTTCATCCAAATCCTCATTGACGAGATCGACCTGCCGATCATTGTAGATGCCGGCATTGGTGCTCCTTCGCAGGCTTGCGAAGCTATGGAAATGGGTGCCGCTGCGGTCATGGCAAACACTGCTGTGGCAACCGCTGACAACTGCCCCATGATGGCACACGCGTTCAAGCTGGCAATTGAGGCTGGACGTGCGGCATATCTGGCAAAGCTGGGCCGAGTGCTGGAATCCGGTGCAGAGGCTTCCAGCCCGCTGACCGGCTTTTTACAGGATTAAGGAGGAATCGGAATGCGTAAGATTTATGACCCTATGGAATATCAGCCCAACATGCAGCAAATCGATTCTGACATTTTTGACCATGTGATCGCTGCCAGAACGGCATATCAGCCGGAACAGTATACAGCCAAGCAGGTGCAGGCGGCATTGCGAAAAGATGTGCTGTCTTTCGAGGATTTTGCGGCACTGCTCTCCCCTGCGGCACAGCCTTTTCTGGAACAAATGGCTCGGCGGGCAAAGGAAGAACGGGAAAAGCACTTCGGCAACAATGTGCTGCTGTTCACACCGCTGTACATCTCCAACTACTGCGAAAACCAGTGCGTTTACTGCGGCTTCAACTGCAAGAATCCCATTACCCGCTGCAAACTGAATGCAGCGGAAATTGAAGCGGAAATGGAGAACATCGCCAAGACTGGCATGCGGGAGGTACTGCTGCTCACCGGTGAAAGCCGTTCTGTTTCCGGTCCGGAATACATTGCGGAAGCTGTCCGCATTGCCAAGAAATATTTCTCCACGATCGGACTGGAAGTGTACCCCATGAATGCTGACGAATACGCGATGCTGCGGGAAGCAGGGGCAGATTTTGTCACCGTTTTTCAGGAAACCTACGACTTGCAGCGGTACGGTGAAATGCATGTTGCCGGTGCCAAGCGTTGTTTCCCCTACCGCGTCAATGCACAGGAACGTGCACTGATGGGCGGCATGCGTGGTGTCGGCTTCGGCGTACTGCTGGGGCTGGCGGATTTCCGCAAGGACATGTTCGCCGCCGGTGTGCATGCGGCACTGCTGCAAAAGAAGTATCCGCAGGGTGAAATGGCACTCTCTTTCCCGCGGCTGCGTCCCTATAAAAACCACGAGGAAACAAATCCCAACGACGTGCACGAAACACAGCTGCTGCAAATGATGCTGGCCTGCCGCATTTTCCTGCCCTTTGCCAGCTTCACCATTTCCACGCGGGAACGTGCCAACTTCCGTGACCATGTGCTGCCGCTGGCTGCCACCAAGATCTCCGCAGGGGTCAATGTGGGAATCGGCGGACACAACGATAAACATCAGCAGAAAGGCGATGCCCAGTTTGAGATCTCCGACCCCAGAAGTCTGGAGGAAATCCACAACGCCATTCTGGCACAGGGCATGCAGCCGGTCTATACCGACTACATCAACACCAATATCTTATGATGATCTGCGTTACCAATCGAAAACTCTGCCGCGGTGATTTTCTGGAACGAATCGAGCAGCTTGCCGCCGGCGGGGCTGATGCGATCTTACTGCGGGAAAAAGATTTGTCCGTTCCGGAATATGCAGCACTTGCCAAACAGTGTCTGGCGATTTGTCAGGCATATCATACGCCGCTGTGGCTGAACAGTTTCCGGGAAATCGCCGGAGCATTGCAGCTGCCGGTACAGCTGCCCATGCCGATTCTGCGTACTCTTACCAAATCCCAGAGAGCACAGCTTCCGGCGATCGGGGCTTCGGTACACAGTCCGGAAGAAGCGGTGCTTGCGGAAAAACTGGGGGCAAGCTGGCTGATTGCAGGACACATTTTTGCAACTGCCTGCAAGCCGGATCTGCCGCCGCGAGGGCTGGACTTTCTCCGGAATGTTTGCAGCAGTGTTTCTATTCCAGTTTATGCGATCGGCGGCATTACACCGGAACGGCTGCCTGCTATTACGCAAGCTGGTGCTGCCGGCTGCTGTGTGATGTCACAGATGATGCAGTGTCCGGACGTGCCAGCAGAATTTCAAAACTGGAGGAAACGGATTTGAAAGCAAAAACAATCAAAAGCCCTCTGTTGATTGACACGATACAACGCTATCTCTTATTCATTATCGGACTATTTTTCAGTGCCCTGGGAGTTGCCATTACCAAAAAAGGCGAACTGGGCGTTTCCCCGATCTCCTCGGCGGCGAATGTGATGAGCATTCGGCTGCCGCAGCTGTCGCTGGGGTACTGGCTGATTATTTGGAACTGTGTGCTGATTCTGGGGCAAATTTTACTGCTGCGGCGAAAATTCCAATGGATCCAGCTGCTGCAAGTGCCGCTGTCCTTTCTGTTTGGCTGGTTTACGGATTTCGGTGTCTGGCTGATTTCCTTTTTCACGCCGAAGCACTACGTGGTACAGATTTTGCTGGTACTGGCAGGAACTGTGGTTCTCGGATTCGGCATTACGCTGGCGGTCATTGCAAATGTGATTCTGAATTCCGGAGAGGCATTTGTCAAAGCGTTATCGGATACCATTCACAAGGAATTCGGCAATGTGAAAATCGCCTTTGACATCAGCTGTGTTGTGGTGGCAGTGATTCTCTCGTTCCTGTTTTTCCACAAGCTGGTGGGAACGCGGGAAGGTACAGTCATTGCAGCTTTCTGCACAGGGTTCGTAGTGAAATTCTTCAGCAAGTACATTACCGCACCGCTGGAGCGATTTTTGAAAAAGAATATCGGAGAATAAGCTGACATCTATATAAGCAAACGCCTGTCTGACCATTGAGATCAGACAGGCGTTTTCTGTTTATAAAAGATGTCACTCAATCTTGTTTGACAGAGCCGGCAGAAACCTCACCTTTTCAGATTCCCTGCGGAACATTGGTGATTTCCTTGCCGCTTGCATCATAAAATCTCGGCTTGGCAGTGCCCTTGACGCAGTCAGCATCTACTACGATTTTCTTGACATTCTCCACGGAAGGTGTGGTATACATGGTATCCATCAGCGTTCCCTCCATGATCGAACGCAGACCACGGGCACCAGTCTTTCTGGCAATTGCCTCTGCTGCAATCGCGTTCAGGGCATCGTCCGTCAGTTCCAGTTCAATGTCGTCGAAGTCGAACAGCTTCTGATACTGCTTGACCAGAGCGTTTTTCGGCTCAGTCAGGATTCGGATCAGGGCTTCTTCGTCCAGATCGTCCAGTGTGGTAATGACCGGCAGACGGCCAACCAGTTCCGGAACCAATCCGAACTTCATCAGATCCTGCGGTGTTACCTGACGGAAAATATTGACCAGATCTTTCTTCTGCTGCACAATGGGAGCATCAAAGCCCAGTGCTGCCGGAGCCATACGCTTCTGGATCAGCTTTTCCAGACCGTCGAACGCACCGCCGCAGATAAACAGGATATTGTGGGTATCCACGTGGATAAATTCCTGATTGGGGTGCTTTCTGCCGCCCTGCGGCGGCACGTTGGAAACGGTTCCCTCGATGATCTTCAGCAGAGCCTGCTGTACGCCCTCTCCGCTGACATCTCTGGTCAGAGAAACGTTTTCCGACTTTCTGGAGATCTTATCGATCTCGTCAATGTAGATGATACCACGTTCCGCAGCTTCCACATCGAAATCAGCAGCTTGCAGCAAACGCTGGAGCACGTTTTCCACATCGTCGCCTACGTAACCGGCTTCGGTAATGGTAGTAGCGTCTGCAATGGCAAACGGCACGTCCAGAATCTTTGCCAGCGTCTGTGCCAGATAAGTCTTCCCTACACCAGTGGGGCCCAGCAGCAGGACGTTGCTCTTTTGCAGTTCCACATCTCGTGCGGACTCGTCCTTGGACTGGTTGAGGATTCGCTTATAGTGGTTATACACCGACACTGCCAGCGTAATCTTTGCCAGATCCTGACCGACAACGTACTCGTCCAGCACCTTTTTGATCTCTGCCGGTTTCAGCAGGTGGATCTCTGCCGGCTTTTTGGAAGATTTCTTCTTATCCTTTGCGGAATCCGGCGTGCCGACGGGACCATAAAGCATTTCATAGCAATAAGTCACGCACTCACTACAGATATTTACATCTGCGGCGGAGATCATGCCTTCTACCAGATGCTCCGGCTTACCGCAAAAGTTGCATCGTTTTTCCTTTTTCTCGTCCATTTCAGCACCTCTTTTTATCTGTGTGCGATGACCTTATCGATCAGACCATATTCCTTTGCTTCCGGTGCATACATATAGTTATCGCGTTCGGTATCTCTTTCGATCACTTCCAGCGGCTTTCCGGTGTTTTCTGCCAGAATTTCGTTCATCTTCTTCCGAACCCGTACCAAATGGTCGGAAGCGATCTTAATATCGGTGCACTGACCGGACAGACCGCCGGAAATCAGCGGCTGGTGGATCATGATCTCGCTGTTCGGCAGAGCGATACGCTTTCCCTTTGCACCGGAAGACAGCAGGAATGCACCCATAGAAGCAGCCATACCGATGCAAATGGTAGAAACATCGCACTTGATATACTGCATGGTGTCGTAGATTGCCATGCCGGCAGTGATAGAACCGCCGGGGCTGTTGATGTACAGAGAAATATCCTTCTCATTGTCCTGTCCTTCCAGATACAGCAGCTGTGCAACTACCAGGCTGGCAGTTGCATCGTTGACCTGATCGGACAGCATGATGATACGATCATTCAGCAGGCGGGAAAAAATATCATAGGAACGTTCACCGCGGCTGGTCTGTTCTACAACGTAAGGTACTAAACTACTCATGTTCATCTTCCTTTCCAAATCGACACATTTCGAAAAATGTCCACATATTACAGAGGGCGAACTAAGTCGTTCGCCCGTCTGTTTTTTCACTTCTATTTCGGCAAAAATGCCAGTGTGTACTTATTCTTCCGTTGCTGCAGTTTCTTCTGCCGGAGCTTCTTCGGTTTCTTCCGGAGCGTCTGTTGCAACAGCTGCTTCCTTGACCAGTTCCATCGCCTTGGTTGCCAGCATGTCTTCCCGCAGGTCTTCCAGATAGATCCGCTTCTTGACATCTTCTGCAGTCAAGTTGTTTTCTTCTGCCAGACGATTTACTTCTGCTTCCAGATCTTCGTCAGAAACTTCCAGCTTTTCCAGTTCTGCAACCTTTTCCAGAGCCAGACGCAGCTTTACTTCGTTTTCTGCACGTTCCAGATAAGTTTCCTTCAGTGCGTCCTGTGTCATGCCAGTGTACTGGAGGTACAGATCCATAGAGATGCCCTGTGCCTTCAGCTGGTTTGCAAACTGGTTCATCAGGCTGTCTGCACGATGCTCAAACATGCAGTGCGGAATCGGATCGGTTACCTTTTCGATCAGCTTCAGGGTAACTGCATTTTCGAAAGAATTGGAAGCAGCGTTTTCTGCATTTTCTTCCAGCTTCTTGCGAACGTCAGCCTTCAGTTCGTCAACAGTATCGAAATCAGAAGTGTCCTTTACGAACTCATCGTCCAGTTCCGGAAGTTCTTCGTGAGAAATGCTGTTGATAGAGCAGTGGAATACAGCTTCCTTGCCTGCATATTCGTCCATCTGGTAATCTTCCGGGAAAGTTACGGTAACATCGAAGTTTTCGCCGATGTTGTGACCTGCAACCTGTTCCTCAAAGCCCGGAATGAACTGACCGCTGCCCAGCTTCAGCTGATAGTTTTCGCCCTTGCCGCCGTCGAATGCTTCGTCGCCGAAGAAGCCCTCAAAGTTCAGGTTTACTTCGTCGCCCATTTCCGCTGCACGGTCATCTACAGATACCACGCGTGCATTTCTCTGACGCATGGATTCGATCTGCTGATCTACGTCTTCGTCAGCGATTTCCTTGACAACCTTCGGAGCCTCGATGCCCTTATAGCCTTCCAGAGAGATCTCCGGCTTGGTAACGCAGATGACCTTCATGGTAACGCCGTCTTCCTTGCTGACAGCAGTTACTTCTACCTTCGGGGTATCTACCACATTCAGCTTGTTGTCCACGATCAGAGCCGGCAGTTCCATATTCAGCAGAGCGTTGATCGCATCTTCATAGAATACGTTTTCGCCATAAGTTCTCTCGCACATTTTCCGCGGCACCTTGCCCTTACGGAAGCCCGGCATAGAGATATTCTTCTTCTGACGCTGATAAGCAGCTTCTACTGCCTTTTCAAAGCTTTCTGCATCGATTTCAACGACCAGTTCGGTCATGTTTACATCTGTCTTGTTTGATGATTTCAGATTCATGTTTGAGTCCTCCAATAATGTATTGCAATTCCCTTGAAGCGTGCCCTCTGATGATCGGGGCTCACTCTGCATCAGGGTATCTTTTCATGCAAAATGCATACAAATTTATTATAGCATACTTGTCCTGTTTTGACCAGTATATT
This sequence comes from Ruminococcus sp. OM06-36AC, assembly GCF_003438725.1. Taxonomy (NCBI): domain Bacteria; kingdom Bacillati; phylum Bacillota; class Clostridia; order Eubacteriales; family Oscillospiraceae; genus Ruminococcus; species Ruminococcus sp. OM06-36AC. Next base: position 172,592 of record NZ_QSTT01000002.1, on the reverse strand, counting down.
TTGAACACTTCTCCATTTTATACAATTCAGAGAATCTGTTCCGGCACAAATTGTAGATAATCACTAGAAATCATTCGCATTTCCGTGCCCTCATACATTCCCTGAAATGCATGGTTATGCCCGCTTTTTCCGTGCACATGACCATAATAGCACTTCCGGATCTGATACTTGTGCAGCACTTCCAGAATCTCGTAGTTCATCGACATTCCGTAGATCGGCGGATAGTGCAGGAACACAATGGGTTCCAGTCCTGCGTCCACAGCCGACTGAATGGAAACCTGAAGCCGCTGCACTTCTCTTGCCAGAATTTTGGCATCGGCAGCTTCTCCCTGCATGCTCACCCAGCCGCGGGTGCCGCAGATCCCATACTGTCCGAAAGCATAGTGGTTGTTGTGCAGGATATGCAGCGTATTGAATCCGTGTGCCGTGAAAAAGTCGTCCATTTTCTTTTTCGAAGCCCACCAGTAGTCGTGGTTGCCTTTCAGCAGGATCTTCTGCCCCGGCAGATTCTGCACAAATGCGAAGTCTGCCTCCGCCTGTGCCAGTGTCATGCCCCATGAGAAATCTCCTGCCAGCACAACAGTATCCTCCGGTGCGATCCGTTCCAGCCAGTTTTGTTCCAGCAGCTTCTGGTAATCCTTCCAGCCGCCGAAAATGTCCATGGGCTTGTCCGGTACACCAAAAGAGAGGTGCAGGTCACCTATGGTAAATAACCGCATGCAACCCCCGTTCAGGACAGGTGCAGTTCCTGCAATACGAACTGCTGCATTTCCGATTTATCAATGCTGCCCTCAAAACGGCGGGGCTTGGTCTTCAGTGCAGCCAGCGACTGCGGGATCTCCATTTTCGAAGCCTCATGTAGCAGCTCTACCATATCATATTCATCAACATCGTCTGCCGGCTTCTTGCCCAGTGCGTCCAGAACGCTTGCACTGAACTTGAACGGGCTTGCGGTAGATGCGATCAGAGTCTTGGTGGTATCGCCAGTTTCCTTGCGGTAGTCCTCGTATACCTTGACAGCAACCGCGGTGTGGGTATCGCAGGTATAGCCGTACTTCTTGTACAGTTCTGCAATCGTTGCCTTGGTTTCGGCATCGTCACAGAAGCCGCCGTAGAACTGTTCTGTCAGCTTTGCCTTTACCGCATCAGTTACCTCATAGGTACCCTGTTCTGCCAGAGCAGTGAACCATTCCCGAATCTGGGCATCATCTTCACCGGTCAGCAGGTACAGCAGACGCTCCAGATTGCTGGAAATCAGAATGTCCATAGACGGCGATGCGGTGGGATAGAACTGACGGTTCCGGTTGTATACGCCGGTGCGGATAAAGTCTGTCAGAACCTTATTGATATTGGACGCACAGATCAGCTTGCCGAGGGGCACGCCCATCATCTTGGCATAGTAAGCCGCCAGAATGTTACCGAAATTACCGGTCGGCACTACAACGTTCAGCAGGTCACCGTATGCGATCTGTCCGGATTCTGCCAGAGAAACATAAGAGGAAACATAGTACACGATCTGCGGTACCAGTCTGCCCCAGTTAATGGAGTTCGCACTGGAGAATGTCATACCGCCCTGTTCCAGTGCTTCCAGCACCTTGTGGTCGGTGAAGATCTTCTTGACACCACTCTGGCAGTCGTCGAAGTTGCCCTTTACGGCACAAACTGTAACATTCTCGCCTTCCTGTGTCACCATCTGACGCTTCTGCATGTCGCTGACACCTTCTACCGGATAGAAGACCATGATCTCGGTGCCCGGAACGTCCTTGAAGCCCTCCAGTGCAGCCTTACCGGTATCACCGGAAGTTGCTACCAGAATGACTACCTTCTTGTCCATGTGCAGCTTCTTCACAGCAGTTGTCAGGAAGTACGGCAGGATCTGCAGAGCCATATCCTTGAATGCACAAGTCGGACCATGCCACAGTTCCAGCATGTAGGTTCCCTCGAACAGGTGTGCGATCTCTGCAATGTTCTCGGTGTCAAATGCCTTGGTTGTGTAAGCACTCTCTGTGCAGTAACGCAGTTCGGCATCGGTGTAATCTGTCAGATACTTGGAAAACACAAATGCTGCCCGCTGTGCATAATTCATGCCAGCCAGCGATTTCAGTTCGTCCATAGAGATCGACGGAATGGTTTCCGGTACAAACAGACCGCCTTCTTCCGAAATTCCCTTTGCGATTGCAGCGGCACTCTCTACCCGAATGCTGCTGTTTCTGGTGCTCTTGTAAAACACTGTTACCACCCTTTTCCCGGCAGAATATCTGCCTAAAATATAAAATCACTGCCCGTCGTATCAAATGCGTTTTCCAGATAATCCACCGACAGGATCTGCTTTCCCTGCATCACCACGCAGGCAATATCAAACCGCGGCTGCAACTCTGTGGGGTGTTCTGCACACCACACGGCTGCTGTCTGGATCAAACGAGCCTGTTTTTTTGCTGTAACATCATCGAATCCGGAAGTCAGGCTGTTCGGCTTGCGGGTCTTTACCTCCACAAACGCCAGATACTCCCCGTTTTCCGCAATGATGTCGATCTCGCCGCCGCGGACGCAGAAATTCCGCCGGACAATGGAATAGCCCTGCTGTTCCAGCTGCCGGCAAACTGCGGTTTCCCCCAGACGGCCAATCTCAGTTGTTTTCATTTTCATGTTTCTGATATAACTTCCGCAAAAAACTGGGCCGATGTGCCGGACATGGTCCATACTGTAAGATTGCCTCACAGTGTGCCTTGGTGCCATAGCCCTTATGCTTCGCAAACCCATACTGCGGATATTGTTCATCTAATGCATACAGCGTCCGATCTCTGGACACCTTTGCCAGAATCGAAGCCGCCGCAATGGACGCCGACGTGGCATCTCCTTTGACTACGGTTTCCGCCGGCATTGCCAGCTGCGGCAGACGATTGCCGTCCACCAGTACCAGCTGCGGCTGTACCGAAAGTCCAGCCACTGCCCGCTGCATTGCCAGCATGGTGGCACCGAGAATGTTCAGTTTCTCGATCTCCGCCACAGTTGCAGATGCCACGCAGTACGCCAGACAAGCGGACTGCACCTCTGCAAAGAGAGATTCCCGCTTTTTTTCTGTCATCTTCTTGCTGTCATTCAGCCCTGCGATCAGTGGCTTGGAAGGATCCAGTATTACCGCCGCCGCATAGACATCTCCTGCGAGAGGACCTCTGCCAGCTTCATCGACACCGCAGAGCAGCAAGCCACTGCCCCGTTTTTCCGCGTCCCACGCGTACAGTTCCTCGGTGGACTTTTTCGGTGCAGCCTTTGCCATTACAGTGCCTCCTGTTCCGGCAGCTCCAGCGTGATTCTGCCCAGCTTGCCGCTGCGGAACTCGTCCAGCAGTGTGATCGCAGCACGCTCGGTGTTTACCTCGCCGCCGGAGATCAGCATGCCCCGTTTCCGTCCCAGCAGTTCCAGCATGGCAAAACCATCTTCCTGTATTGCCTGCAGGTCGGTCATGCGGTAGCGTTCTTCCAGTGCCTTGGGATAAGACACCGCTAACCGCTGCAGCAGCAGGCATGCCAGTGCTTCCAGATCCATGACATCGTCATTGATCGCACCGGTAAACGCCAGCTTCTGTGCCACAGTCTGGTCATCGAATTTCGGCCAGAGCACGCCCGGCATATCCAGCAGTTCCATGTTGCTGCCGATTTTCACCCACTGTTTGGTACGGGTCACGCCGGGACGGTCTTCCACCTTCGCCCGCTTGGACTGTGCCATGCGGTTGATAAAGGAGGACTTGCCCACATTCGGGATTCCCACCACCATTAAGCGAATGGGGGCACCGGTCATGCCGTGAGCCGCCCGCTTTTCCAGCAGTGCCGGCAGAAGCTGTTCCCGCACTGCCGGTGCAAAATTGGAAACGCCCTTTCCGCTGCGGCAGTCCATGCCAAGAGCCACAAAACCCTGTTTCCGGTAGGCTGCGATCCAGCGGGAAGTTGCTGACGGGTCTGCCATATCTGCCTTGTTCAGCAGCAACAGGCGTGGCTTGCTGCCCACCATGCTGTCCATTTCCGGATTGCGGCTGCTCTGCGGAACACGTGCGTCCAGAATTTCCACCACAGCATCTACCAGCGACAGATTCGCCGCGATCATACGCCGTGTTTTTGTCATATGTCCCGGAAACCATTGGATATTCCGCATCAGTTCTTCTGCCATGCCTGCCGCCTTTCCCGATGGAAACACTGCATAAAGCCCGCCTGGCGGCTTTGCACGCAATCTGCTTGCAGATTTTCCGTCATATTGCCCAGAAATCCCTTGTCATACATCAAGTATGCCTGCGGAATTTCTGTGCAATCTGCCAAAAAATCTGACTACGCATCTTACGCACAAGCTTTATTCAGTGTTTCCCTATTGCACTTACTTCATATTCTTATAAATACTGCCGAAATCGTCCGGTGAGATCCGGAAGATCGCCTTGCCAAGGATCGCATCCCGCGGCACGAAGCCAACGAACTGCGAACGGCTGTCAGTAGAATTGTTCCGGTTGTCACCCATGACGAAATAGTAGCCTTCCGGTACTGTGACCGGATAGCTGGCGAAGCCGTCTTCCTGATTGGCTGTCAGTTCCCGAATGTAGGGTTCATCCAGTACCTCACCGTCTACTGTCACTTCGCCGGTGGCAAAGTCAATGTTGATCTCCTGTCCGCCGGTGGCAATGATCCGCTTGATCAGTCGCTTTTCCTGCGGCAGACCGTTGCCCTCTACCAGATTGCCGTCTTCATCATACAAATAGGAATGTGTATTGTTGACAATGACAATATCTCCGTATTCCGGCGTATACAGCAGGTCAGACATCAGCAGACGATCCTTGTCGTGCAGGGTTTCCCGCATGGAATCTCCGTCTACTGTGACCGGACGCACTACATAGGCAAACAGCAGAATGACTACGAAAATCGAAACGAATACGGTTTCCAGTATCTCTGCCACATCGCTCAGAAAAGAACTTTTCTGCGGCTCCTGCTGCTGCTTTTCTTCCTTTTGTATTGTCTGTTGTTCCATTCCGCCGTTCTCCATTTCTAACCGCTGGTGCTTTCGCCAGCCGGTTGCAGTCTTCCGATAATAAAAAAAGGACAATACTGTCCCTTTTTTACTGCCGACAGGCAGGTGTCATGAAGCAAACGACGACACGCACACCGATTCTGCCCGTCTTTGCATTTTGTGCATGATTCTTTTGATTATCGAATCTGTTCCTTAACCTTAGCAGCCTTACCAACTCTGTCACGCAGGTAGTACAGCTTAGCTCTGCGAACCTTACCCTTACGGATAACCTCTACGCGGTCAACGACCGGAGAGTGCAGCGGGAATACACGTTCGATACCGCAGCCGTGAGCTACGCGGCGAACGGTAAAGGTTTCGCTGATGCCGCCGTGCTTCTTTGCGATAACGGTGCCTTCGAATACCTGAATACGGCTCTTGTCGCCTTCCTTGATTCTTACGTGTACCTTTACGGTATCGCCGACTGCAAATGCCGGTACTTCCTGCTTCAGGCTTGCGTCGCTGATTGTTTTCAATGCATCCATGGTTAAATCCTCCTAAAATTTGCGAACATTCATTCACGTGTTCCTTTGCCGCCGTTCAGCATTGGGCGGTGGAACGCTGCCGTATTTTCTCACAGCATCGTCAGCGGACTGTCCGATTTAATGTCGTTCTGCTGAGCCGCCGATTCCCATCGGACGCACAGCCGGCATTAACCTCACACGTTACCGTGCGGATCATCTGCACCGCGGCTTTTTCAGCCGAATTCGGCACAAATTTCAAATGCTTTTATATCATACCACATTTCCGCAGAAAAAGCAAGTGTTTTTTCAAAAAAATTTTTGTTTTTCTTCTGTGAGCAGTTCCGTCCGGCAGATTTCCGGAGAAGCCCACGTCTGTTCCGTCTGTTTTTTCCACGTTTCCAGCAGCAGCATGGGGTTCAGATTGGCAGTGCTCCCTGCCGGCAGGCAGAGCCGCAGTTCCAGTGCATCAGGCAACGACTCGGCACCGGTCACCTCCAGCATAGGCTTCAGGTCTACTTCTTTGGTGCCGCCTTTTTTGGTACGCTTTTCCGTGAGGATCTCCGGCTGTGCCGCAAACGCACAGAAAGAATCGTACAGTTCCCCGCTGCTTTCACTGGGAATCCGCACAGTGTAATTGGCGTATGCCAGCTTTTTGAATGCCAGCGTGCCTTTCCACGCTTCCAGAATCCGGATCCCCTCCGGCAGGACGGCGTTCAGCCGTTCCATGACCGCATCACAAGGCAGCTCCTCTGTCAGTTCCAAGTCCATTTGTTCCGCGGTGCTGAAAAATCCCAGCGGCAGCGTGGTGGCAAAGGAAGTCTGCATGTGCGGGTGAAAGCCCTCGGAATACGCCGCCGGCAGCTTTGCCCGACAGACGGCTCGCTGAAAGCAGCGGATCAGATCCAAGTGGGAAATATATCTGGCTCTGCCGGTTTTGGCAAAACGCATTCGAACGATGTTTTTCAAAAGCAAGCCCTCCCGATTCTCCGGTTTACGCCGCAGCCGGCACATTTGGCTCGGCAGTGGGGTGTGGTTTCTGAAGCATGTGCTGTCTGGTTTTCCCGCACAAAAAAGGATTTCTCCACCAGATAATCCAGATGATCCCACGGGAAGATCTCGTCATAGGCTCTGGTGCGGTTGGCGTAAAAGGAAGCGGATACGCCGCAGTCTGCCATTGCCTGCTCCCAGATCTCATAATGAAAGCACTCGCTCCAGCTGTCAAATTTGCTGCCCAGCTGCCATGCCCGTTCAATGACTGGTGCCAGCCGCCGGTCACCGCGGGCAAGCACCGCCTCCAGCAGGCTGATCTCGTAGGTGTGCCAGCTGACTTTGATCTTCTTCCGATGCCGCGGCTGGATACAACTTAAAAGGTGCTCCTGCCGTGCCAGCAGTTCCTCGCGGGAAACCTGCGGTTCAAACTCGAACGGTGTGAACGGCTTCGGCACAAAGGTGGCACAGCTGATGGAGATCTGTATGGTTTTGCCTTTGGAACGTTCCGGCGTATTATAATAGAGATCGATCAGCTTTTCCGCCAGATGCACAATGCCCTCTACGTCCTCCATGGTTTCTGTGGGCAGTCCCATCATGAAGTACAGCTTTACCGTAGCGAATCCGCCGGAAAAGGCAATGCCGGCAGTCCGCATCAGTTCTTCTTCGCTGACATTTTTGTTGATAACGTCCCGCAGCCGCTGGGTGCCTGCTTCCGGTGCGAAAGTCAGACTGCTTTTCCGCACGCCCTGAATCCGATCCATCAGTTCCTTGGAAAAGTTGTCCACCCGCAGAGAGGGCAGGGTGATGTTGATGCGGTTTTCGTCCAGATAGGGCAGCAGTTCGTTCAGCGTTTCTTCCAGCTGGCTGTGATCGCTGGTACTCAGAGAGGACAGGGACAGTTCCTGATAGCCGGTGGTATCGCAGAGCGAACGGCACTGCCGGACGATGGTTTCCGGCGATTTCTCCCGAAACGGACGGTACAGGAAGCCTGCCTGACAGAAACGGCAGCCCCGTATACAGCCGCGAAGCACTTCTTCCACGGCACGGTCGTGCACCGTTTCCATAAAGGGTACCACAAATGTTTCCGGATAAAACGCCTTGTCCATGTCCTGTACGATCCGTTTGGTCACCTTTTCCGGTGCACCGTCTTTCGCCGTCACTGCGGCAATGGTACCGTCCGCCTGATAGGTCACCTCGTACAGAGAGGGCACATAGATCCCCTCGATCTGTGCCGCCGCACGGAGAAATGCAGAGCGGCCTGCTCCCTGCCGCTTCATTTGCAGATAGAGGTCCATGAGTTCCAGATTGACTTCCTCGCCCTCCCCCAGAATAAACAAGTCGAAAAAGTCCGCCAGCGGTTCCGGATTACAGACACAGGGACCGCCGGCAATCACCAGCGGTGCCAGTGCTTCGCCGCGATCACAGGCATGCAGCGGAATTCCTGCCAAGTCCAGCATATTCAGGATATTGGTATATGACAACTCATATTGCAGCGTAAAGCCCACGAAGTCAAATTCCAGCACCGGATCCAGACTTTCCAGTGCATACAGCGGAATCTGGTGTTCCCGCATCAGTGCTTCAAAGTCTGCACAGGGTGCAAAGACCCGTTCACACCAGAAGTTTTCCCGTGCGTTAATTAAACTGTACAGAATTTTCATGCCCAGATGGGACATGCCGATTTCGTAAGTATCCGGAAAGCAGAACGCAAACCGAACATCGACTGATTCCCGATCTTTGCAGATACTGCCCACCTCGCCGCCGATATACTGTGCCGGCTTCTGTGCCTGTAACAGCAGCGGCTCTATTTTTGCTCGTACATTCATAATTTTGTCCTCATTCATCAAGTGTTCTTCGGTATTGCCTGACAGGTCCTCAGTGCAAGAGAGCATTCAATGACACTTTCCGCACCAGCGGCAGCCGTTGCAGCTGTGCTTTCTTTTGCAGTTCTGGCAACGTGGCTGCATGGGTACGTGGGTATCTCCTGCCGGATAGGACAAACCGGAACGCTGTGCCTGCACACGCTGATATGCTTTAGGAATGCAGTACACCTTTCCGTCCTTACAGAAATAGTTTCCGGTTCCGAGAAACCGAAACGGAACGTCTGCGTTCCGGCACTGGTCGTGCAGAGATCTGATCCACTCATAGCGGCAGGGGCGGTTGCCGTCGTAGTTTTCCCCGTCGCAGAGTACCTGTTCCACCTGTCCGGTGGCAAGGTACTTTTCGGCATGCACTTCAGAAAGAATCGGTGCGATCATGAACGCCTTGTGCTTTGCCGGAACGGCAGCAATAAGGGCAGCCGTTCCTCTGCACATTTCTGATTTTCCGTTGTCACACACAATGTCACGTTTTCCCAGCCGTCGCCCCAGTCTTCCGGCAGGTGGTCTGCCATACGTTCTGCCCGCTTCGTCTGAATCCAGAAGTGCACATCTCTGCGGCAGCGTATCATGTCCCATACTTCTTCCCGCCAGTCGTCTGCCTCTTGCAGAAAAAAGTCGCTGGTCATACAGACGTGCAGCATTGTCCCTGACGGAATCTTGTATGCACCCTGTCGGGTCTTTTTGACGGGCAGGTTGAAATTGGTCTTTGTCCGATAGATCTCGCTGCCGTCCCTGTCACGCTGTGCGTCCAGATAATACATATAGCAATGTGCACAGCCTTCGCTGTATTTCCGGCAGCCGTGCCAAGGATTCCATGTCAGAAACACTTCCTGCTCCACAGTCCAAACCCATTCCTTTCTTCAAAGGCAACACCGCACAAAGAGCGTCTGGCGACTTTGCACGCCATCTGCTTGCAAATTTCCCGTCATATTTCACAAAAATGCTCGTGAATACATCAAGTATTCACTCCGCTTTTTGTTTCATCTGACGAAAAATTTGACGACGCATCTGTCGCACAATCTTTGTGCGATATTGCCCAAAATGTATTCACATGATTGATATTCCTGATCTCGCCGTCACGAAATTTCTGCATCATCTCATTGGTCAGACTGGCATCGTCCGGCTGTAAAATGATGTTCTCCCGCTTGACCCACTGGGCATATTTCAGCTCAGAGGTGTCCATTTGAATGGTAGGGTCACCGTCCACTTCGCAGTAAAATCCCGCCAGAATATCGTTGGCAATGCCCCACGGTTGGGATTTATAGTAGCGGATATTCCGCACGTGCAGACCGGTTTCTTCCATAACTTCCCGTTCTACAGTTTCCTCCAGCGTTTCGCCGATTTCGGTGAAGCCGGCAACCAGTGCGAAATAGGGAAATCCGGTGCGGTATTTGGTCAGCAGCAGCGAATCCCCTGAGATCACGCCCACAATTACAGCCGGCATGATCTTCGGATAAATGCTTTTATGGCAGTGATCGCAGACCATGGCACGCTGTTCCGCAGAATGGTGCAGAACGCCGCCGCAGCTGCCGCAATAGCGAGTACTTTTGTACCAGTCCGCCAGATGCTTTCCGGTCATGATCGCATATCGCTGAAACTGCGGTATCGCCTGTGTTCCGCGAATCCGGCGGATCTTCTCGTACTGCATGACATCGTTCTCCGAAACCGGTGTTTCCGGCAGGAAATAGCTGCGGTTATCGATTTGGAACAAATAGCGATAATGCTCAGCAAAGACTTCCGAAACCGTAGGAAGCATCTCTCCGTCTTTCAGTAAAACTTCTGCACCACGATAGCAGAGCACATAGCTGTCCTGCTCCGGCTGTGCCTCCGGACGGTACTGATTCTCCAGCTTATGCGGAAAAATATCCTGAATCATGATAATCCCTTCTTTCCATTGTCATTATATTCTCAATTGCGGTGAATTTCAATCGATTTTCATGAACAATGAAAACAGCCGCGAGGAAAATCTCCTGCGGCTGTTAATATCAAAGTGCTGCCTAAGAGCCTGTCCGGTGAATGGAACACGCTTTTGTTTTGGTTGTTCTTTGTGAAGAGGGCGACAGATAAAGTCATACTAATTCGATGTCAATCAAATCAGCCGCATCATATGCATCAGATATTGGCAAAAATACAATCCATGTATAAATGATATTGTTCTTAATAAAAGAAGTGGGATCTCTTACAATTTTGTAATTCATTCCATAATTTTCTGCATCAGTACGAAATGTAAAGGCGTCCTCTATGAAACAATCTCTCTCAAAATCATAGTCACTATCATATCCAATAACCGCAATGCTATATTTTTTATCGTGAAATTCGCACATCACTGTGTGCTCATCAGAATCATAATATTCAAAACCATCGACATTTCCAACACGAACATCAAATTCATCATGCAATTGATATTGCATGGTGTCAATCGCAATTCTATGGATATTTGCAGAGATACCATTTTTGAAAATATGCTTTTTGGTTGTATAATGAAATTTTATTTTTTGATTATGGAGATACACAGAAACTTGTCCAAATGGAGTTACTATTTCTTTTGTTTCCACTTCCTTTTCGGTATAACCGAAGTATAACGTACTTGTAATTCCCATAATGTTATCTGCACTTCCTTAGCAAAAGATTTTTACAATGCGAACTTTGTGATATAGTATAGCACGGAAATTAAAAATAGTCAAATAAATTCAACGACTTGATTCCAACAAAAAAGAGGACCTTCACAGTCCTCTTTCCAATCACAGCAATTCTAAGACAACAACTCCTGCCGCAGCTGTGTCAGCAGTTTTTTCTCCCGCCGCGACACCTGCACCTGTGTCATTCCCAGGATCGCCGCCGTTTTGCTCTGTGTCAGTTCCCGAAAATACCGCAGTTCCAACAGCATGCGGTCTTTTTCCGGCAATGCTCCCATCAGCTGCCGCAGGGACAGCAGATCGCCAATTTGCCGGTCTGGAGCTTCCACCGGAATGTCGAACTGCCCGTCGTCATCCTCGTCGCTGTCCCGTGTCAGGGAAAGGGGTGTCTGCGTTACGCACAGTGCCTCCCCGCATTCCTCCACAGAGTCCCCGCTCAGGGCACTCAACTCTGAAACCGTAGGCGAACGCCCGTGCTGCTGCTCAAATGTTTCCTGTAACTTTTGCAGCCTTGTTGCCCGTTCCCGCAGACTGCGGCTGATGTGCACAATGCCGCCGTCCCGAAACAGCCGCTTGATCTCGCCCAGAATCACCGGCACTGCGTAAGTGGAAAACTGCACACCGCGTGTACAGTCGAACGCCTTTACAGCTTTCAGCAAGCCCACGCAGCCTGCGGAGTACAACTCGTCGTAATCGATCCCCCGATTCCGAAAGCGGTTGGCACAAAGGTGCACCAGTCCCAGATGTTCCTCTGCACGGGGCGTTGTTACTTCACCCGACATGGCAGGCTCCCCAGCTTTTTCCGCATGGTCACAGTCGTTCCCTTTTCCGGTGCACTCTTGACTTGCAGCTTGTCCATGAAGCTTTCCATAACCGCAAAGCCCAGTCCGGCACGTTCTTCTTCCGGTGCCGTGGTAAACAGAGGCTGCATCGCCTGTGTGATGTCCGCAATGCCGCAGCCGTGATCTTTGATTCGCAGATAGACCTCCCGATCTTCCAGCAGCTTCATATGTAATTCCACGTCACCCCTGCTTTTCCGGTAGCCGTGGACAATGGCATTGGTCACCGCCTCGGAAACTGCCGTGCGAATATCTGCCAGTTCCTCTACCGTAGGATCCAGCTGTACCAGAAAAGCGGAAACCACTGCCCGTGCGGTGCGTTCGTTTTCGGAGATGCCGGGGAAAATGAATTTTACTGCATTTACCACCTTCATGCATTTTCACCTCCTCCGATGCCAAAATCTCCCTCGCGGCAGGACGGTTTCTGTATCTGAATCTGTGCGATTCGCTCCATGCCGGACAGCCGAATAACCCGGCGGATATGGGGCGGCGGATCCCGCACGATCACGCTTCCGCCGATCGCCTCCATTGTCCGGTGTCTGCCCATAATCAACCCGATACCGGAGCTGTCCATAAATGTCACACCGGCAAAATCCAATACCAGCACGGACGGCTGAAGATCGTCGATTTTTGCATCGATCTCCGCACGCATCGGCTGGGCACAGTGGTGATCGATCTCGCCGCTGAGAATCACGATCAGTGTTTTTCCCTGCGTTTGCAGTTCTACTGCCATATGACCATTTCCTTTCCCGACGGCTTCGCCCCAGCGAATTCGCCGTTTTGTGAGAAATCACTCCCTCCGAAAACAGTATACCACAAACCTGTACAGGATTTTTGTCGAACGGAAAACATGGTGTAAAGCGTTTTCCCAGTTTCATCATTACAGAAATTCTTTGTTAAGGACAATGTTCCCATATCTCATGCACTGAGCCAATCCCGCATTTTTTCCATTGCCCGCTGTTCCAGCTGGCGAACCCGTTCTTTGGTGATATGCAGCTTCTGCCCCACCTCCAGCAGTGTCATACTCTCGTTGTTCTGCAAGCCGTACCGCATGAAGATCACTTCCCGTTCCCGCGGATTCAGCTGTTCCAGACACTGCTCCAGAAACAAATGGTTCTCCACTTCTTCGTCCGGCGTTCTGGCATCTGGCTCGGCGAGCATCTCCTGTCGTTCAGTTTCTCCGTCCAGCTTCAGCATTTCGTTCAGGCTCCGCAGGGACACCATGGGTTCTACCCGACACAGAAACTCCTTGACCTCCGAAGCCGTCATGCCGTGTCCGGTTCGTTCTTCTGCGGTAACACGCTCTGCCAACGCTTCATAGTTCACGCTGCCGTTTGGTTCCCGATATACGGACAGCTTGTGCATTCTGTCGTGCAGGTGCACAGGGATCCGGATAATGGTTCCGCCGGAAATGATTTCCCGCTGAATTGCCTGCCGCACGTGAGGCCACGCATAGGTGGCAAACTGGTTTCCGGTTTCCGGACGGAACAGCCTTGCCGCACGGAGCATGCCCAGCTGTCCCGCTGCCCAGAGGTCTTCCAGTTCCAGTGCAAGATACGCATACCGCCGGCGTTCCCGCCATGCAACCGCATGGATCATACCTTCATTCTGCTGCAATAGCTGGCTCTTTGCCTGTTCGTCGCCCTGCTGTATCCGAATGCACAGTGCCTCGTTACTGTCCGGGCTCATCGTCTTTATGTTTTGTTCCTGTTTCTGCATTTGCAATTCCTCCTGTCTAAGAAAATACTGCATAAAGCACGCCTGACAGCTTTGCACGCAATCTGCTTGCAGATTTTCCGTCATATTGCCCAGAAATCTGACGACGCATCTTACGCACAAGCTTTATGCAGTGTTGCCCCCTAAGGCAACACCGCACGAAGCCCGCCTGACGGCTTTGCACGCAATCTGTGTGCAGATTTTCCGTCATATTGCCCAGAAATCCCTTGCCATACGGCAGTATGCCTGCGGAATTTCTGGGCAATCTGCCAAAAAATCTGACAACGCACCTTACGCACAAGCTTTGTGCGGTGTTGCCCTAAGAACTTGTTCCGAATTTCTGGTTCTATTATAGCAGTTTAGTTTTTCAGAAGTGATATAACTGCAAAATTTTTTTAGGGCAATATTGCTGTTTCTATCAAGTTGCACAGTTTTTACAGCATCGCATTTGTCTAATTTTCCTCTGGCTTTTTGTCGCAAAATATGCTATAATATGATTATGCTATATGATAAAACGATAAACGCACCTCAACAACGCTGCGGCAGTGCGGCTTTGCTTACAAATTCCAATGGAGGGAATATGATGGAAAACCATTCGAACAACAAAAAAACAGTATATACCCTGAACGAATATGTTTCTTACGGAACATCCGGAGTATGCAAGATCGAATCTCTGGAACAGCGTTCCTTCGATGGGGAACATGAGGAATCCTATTACAAGCTCCGTCCGCTGGACAACTCCAATTCTACATTTTATGTACCCATAGACCGTGCTGCGGAACGGCTGCGTCCACTGCTCACCAAGGAGCAGATCTACCAGCTGATCGACGAAATGGCAGAAGGAAAACTGGAAGAAACAGAATGGTGCAGCAACAGTCGGGAACGACGCGGCATTTTTCAGAACATTCTGCACGGCGACGACTATCGGGAAATGATTCAAATGATGCGTTCTCTGTATCACCAGCAGGAACGCAAACGGAAAACCGGTCACCGGCTATCCTCCGCAGATGTGGCAGCCATGCATGCGGCGGAAAACCGCATGTATCAGGAATTCGGCGTTGTTCTGAACATTCGTCCGGAACAGGTACATAACTTTATCCTGAAACGCATGGAGGGCAGCACTGCTCCCGCAAAATAAGAACAACAAAAAATCCTTGCAGTATTTCACTCCGAGATACTGCAAGGATTTTTTTGTTTAGGGCAATACCGCACAAAGTCGCCAGACGCTCTTTGTGCGGTATTGTCTATAGTACTACACTATCGGCATTGTGTGAAACTCTCATAAAACATTTCGCGAAAACGGGTGCGACATTGTAAATTCAAAATCAATTTTTCGGAGAATCTGACAGTTTGGGTTAATCCTGCGTAATATGGAAAATGACAGAAAAAAGCAGCCTGCCTTTCCAAAACATCTCGCAATTGCGAAATTGTTTTGAAAAGACAGACTGCTGATAACGATTCACAAAAAATTTGAGCAGACCTACAAAAAATCATATTTTTGCAAAGTATCCGATGACATCTTTTCGGGTAATAATTCCCACGAACACGTTTCGATCATCGATCACCGGCACAAAATTCTGATCCATGACACGCTGCAAAAGATCGTCCATAGTTGCAGAAACTTTCACCGGCGGATTAAAATCCGGGCGAAGCAAATCCGAAACAGACTGATGTTCCAGACTGCGAATATCCTGCTGCAACGCTGCATTGACAGGATTTTTTCCGAGCACGTTCCAGAGAAAATCCCCTTCTGTAATCGTACCACAATAGATTCCGTCATGATCAATTACAGGAATCGCGGTATACTTATGATAGTACATTTTTTCCAGACCCTGCCGCACAGAATCATCGGTATACAAATAGGCAGTATCACATTTCGGCTTGATCAAAAAGATAATATTCATCACAGTACCCTTCCTTCCAAAAATATAACGAAAAAAGGTTCGTTCCGTAAGAACGAACCTTTTGAAAAGAGCCGGCATTGCCCAATTTTTCCAGATCGAGATGATCAAGTATCGTAGGCGTAAAAGAGCTTAACTTCCGTGTTCGGAAAGGGAACGGGTGGAACCTCTTTGCCATAAACACCGGCGAACTAAAAAACAGAGATAAATGAAGAACAAATGAAGTGCGTTAAGGGACGCAATGAACAAAAGGAAAAGCGAACGACCGATTAGTATCTGCAAGCTAAACATGTCACCATGCTTACACATCAGACCTATCAACCTCGTAGTCTACAAGGGGTCTTAAAGGAGATCTTATCTTAAGGGCGGCTTCACGCTTAGATGCTTTCAGCGTTTATCCGTTCCGCACATAGCTGCCCAGCTGTGCCACTGGCGTGACAACTGGTGCACCAGAGGTGCGTCCATCCCGGTCCTCTCGTACTAGGGACAGCTCCTTTCAAATCTCCAACGCCCACGACAGATAGGGACCGAACTGTCTCACGACGTTCTGAACCCAGCTCGCGTACCGCTTTAATTGGCGAACAGCCAAACCCTTGGGACCGAATTCAGCCCCAGGATGCGATGAGCCGACATCGAGGTGCCAAACCTCCCCGTCGATGTGGACTCTTGGGGGAGATCAGCCTGTTATCCCCAGGGTAGCTTTTATCCGTTGAGCGACGGCATTTCCACTCACATATACCGCCGGATCACTAACTCCAACTTTCGTTACTGCTCGACCCGTCAGTCTCGCAGTTAGGCTCGCTTATGCGTTTGCACTCTCTGGCATGGTTTCCGTCCATGCTGAGCGAACCTTTGAGCGCCTCCGTTACCTTTTAGGAGGCGACCGCCCCAGTCAAACTGCCCGCCTAACAATGTCCCCTGACCTGATTCAAGGCCACAGGTTAGAATTCCAGCACCTCAAGAGTGGTATCCCAACAATGACTCCATACAAGCTGACGCCTGTATTTCCCAGTCTCCCACCTATCCTGTACATGAAATACCGAAATCCAATATTAAGCTGCAGTGAAGCTCCATGGGGTCTTTCCGTCTAGTCGCGGGTAACCGGCATCTTCACCGGTACTACAATTTCGCCGGGTGGGTTGTTGAGACAGTGCCCAAATCGTTACACCATTCGTGCGGGTCAGAACTTACCTGACAAGGAATTTCGCTACCTTAGGACCGTTATAGTTACGGCCGCCGTTTACTGGGGCTTCAATTCAATGCTCTCACATCTCCTCTTAACCTTCCAGCACCGGGCAGGTGTCACCCCATATACGTCATCTTTCGATTTAGCATAGAGCTGTGTTTTTGCTAAACAGTCGCTTGGGCCTATTCTCTGCGGCTTACCTTCGTAAGCACCCCTTCTCCCGAAGTTACGGGGTCAACTTGCCGAGTTCCTTAACAACCCTTCTCCCGCTGGCCTTAGAATCTTCTTCCTGTCTACCTGTGTCGGTTTGCGGTACGGGCTCCTTCCATATACACACAGCTTTTCTCGCCTCTTTCCAAACTGACTTCCACTCACTCGTGTCCCTTTCGACCGGGGCAACCAACGCCCGGCTCAGCCCTTCAAAAGTGTCCCTGTGCTTAAATCTTCGGAGGCTACGGAATTTCTACCGTATGTGCATCGGCTACGCGTTTCCGCCTCACCTTAGCTCCCGGCTAACCCTGAGAGGACGAACCTTCCTCAGGAAACCTTAGACTTTCGGCCATTATGATTCTCACATAATTCTCGCTACTCATTCCGGCATTCTCACTCGTATACAATCCACCACCGCTTCCGCTATGACTTCACCTCGTATACGACGCTCCCCTACCCCTGACATTACTGTCAAGCCCAAGCTTCGGTATGAATTTTAGCCCCGTTGAATTTTCGGCGCAGAGTCACTCGACCAGTGAGCTATTACGCACTCTTTTAATGAGTGGCTGCTTCTAAGCCAACATCCTGGTTGTCTGTGCAATTCCACATCCTTTTCCACTTAAATCCATTTTGGGACCTTAGCTGTGGGTCTGGGCTGTTTCCCTTTTGACTATGAGACTTATCTCACATAGTCTGACTGCTGTACATCAATTATCCGGCATTCTTAGTTTGATAGGGTTCAGTAACTTCTCAGCCCCTAGCCCATTCAGTGCTTTACCTCCGGTAATCTAATACAACGCTAGCCCTAAAGCTATTTCGGGGAGAACCAGCTATATCCGGGTTCGATTGGAATTTCTCCGCTAGCCACATCTCATCCGCCGCCTTTTCAACGGAGGTCGGTTCGGCCCTCCATGGAGTTTTACCTCCACTTCAGCCTGGACATGGCTAGGTCACCCGGTTTCGGGTCTATGGCATACAACTTATCGCCCTTGTCAGACTCGCTCTCGCTTCGGCTTCAGACCTCAAGTCCTTAACCATGCTGCATACCATAACTCGCCGGACCATTCTACAAAAGGTACCATATCACACATTGACGTGCTCTATGTGCTTGTAAGCACAGAGTTTCAGGTTCTTTTCACTCCCCTCCCGGGGTTCTTTTCACCGTTCCTTCACAGTACTATACGCTATCGGTCATTGAGTAGTATTTAGGCTTGGAGGGTGGTCCCCCCATCTTCCCACGGGATTTCACGTGCCCCGCGGTACTCTGGATCCTGCTCGCTCCTTCTCCTTTTCGTCTACGTGACTCTCACACTCTCTCGTCAGCCTTCCCAGACTGTTCGACTAAAGATCAGGAATGCTAAATGCAGTCCGAACCCCGAAAGAATTTCTTCTCTCGGTTTGGCCTCTTCCGCGTTCGCTCGCCACTACTTACGGAATCTCGGTTGATTTCTCTTCCTCGCCCTACTTAGATGTTTCAGTTCAGGCGGTTCCCCTCCATATGCTATTGATTTACATATGGATGCATGAACTACTTCATGCGGATTGCTCCATTCGGAAATCAGCGGATCAATGCTTGCTTACAACTCCCCGCTGCTTATCGCAGTTAACCACGTCCTTCTTCGGCTCTCAATGCCAAGGCATTCACTCTGCGCTCTTCTTTGCTTTACCATTTGTTCGTTTGGTTCTTCTCAGAATTTTCGCGTCCAACTATTTGTAGTATTTTTTTACCCAACATTTTGGTTATTCACCTTCATGTCGTTGTTTCTACTTACTCGTAGTTTTCACTTGCATTTGCTTTCATTATTCTGTTTTCAAGCTGCACTTTTTTCTGTCCTTTTCCAAGAACAGATATCAACAGATGATCTTTTTCATCTACTGATATTTGCTCTTGCAAGCAAGACACTTCTTTCCTACACAATCATTTTCTTTCAAAAACCATCGTGTAAGCTTAAAGCCTTTTCTTTGGTAAACCCGAATTGTTTTTTTCTTTTGCTTACTTTTCTTTTTTCACGAAAAAGAAAAGTGAGTGGTGGGCACAAATGGACTCGAACCATCGACCTCACGCTTATCAGGCGTGCGCTCTAACCACCTGAGCTATGCGCCCTTTTGGTGGAGATGAGGAGGATCGAACTCCTGACCCCCTGCTTGCAAAGCAGGTGCTCTCCCAGCTGAGCTACACCCCCATGTTCGGGTTTCCCTCGGTTTTTCAAGCTTCTTTTTGCAGACACTCTTTCTCCTTGAGTATCCTCAAAATTGAACAATGCTTTCTTTCTACTTGCTCTCCCTTGCTGACCGAAGCTTTTGAACTTTCGTTCGTGCTCCTTAGAAAGGAGGTGATCCAGCCGCACCTTCCGATACGGCTACCTTGTTACGACTTCACCCCAGTCATCAATCCCACCTTAGACGGCGTCCTCCCGAAGGTTAGACGACCGGCTTTGGGTGTTACCGACTCCCATGGTGTGACGGGCGGTGTGTACAAGGCCCGGGAACGTATTCACCGCAGCATGCTGATCTGCGATTACTAGCAATTCCGACTTCATGCAGGCGAGTTGCAGCCTGCAATCTGAACTGGGACAATTTTTGGGGATTTGCTCCACATCGCTGTATTGCTTCCCTCTGTTTTATTGCCATTGTAGTACGTGTGTAGCCCAGGTCATAAGGGGCATGATGATTTGACGTCATCCCCACCTTCCTCCGTTTTGTCAACGGCAGTCCCATTAGAGTGCTCTTGCGTAGCAACTAATGGTAAGGGTTGCGCTCGTTGCGGGACTTAACCCAACATCTCACGACACGAGCTGACGACAACCATGCACCACCTGTCTTTGTGTTCCGAAGAAAATACCTATCTCTAGGTACGTCACTCGATGTCAAGACCTGGTAAGGTTCTTCGCGTTGCTTCGAATTAAACCACATACTCCACTGCTTGTGCGGGCCCCCGTCAATTCCTTTGAGTTTCAACCTTGCGGCCGTACTCCCCAGGTGGATTACTTATTGTGTTAACTGCGGCACGGAAGGGGTCAGTCCCCCCACACCTAGTAATCATCGTTTACGGCGTGGACTACCAGGGTATCTAATCCTGTTTGCTCCCCACGCTTTCGAGCCTCAGCGTCAGTAAAGGCCCAGTAAGCCGCCTTCGCCACCGATGTTCCTCCTGATCTCTACGCATTTCACCGCTACACCAGGAATTCCGCTTACCTCTACCTCACTCAAGAACAACAGTTTCAAATGCAGTCTATGGGTTGAGCCCATAGTTTTCACATCTGACTTGCCATCCCGCCTACGCTCCCTTTACACCCAGTAATTCCGGACAACGCTCGCTCCCTACGTATTACCGCGGCTGCTGGCACGTAGTTAGCCGGAGCTTTCTAAAAGAGTACCGTCATTATCGTCCTCTTCAACAGGAGTTTACAATCCGAAAACCTTCTTCCTCCACGCGGCATCGCTGCATCAGGGTTTCCCCCATTGTGCAATATTCCCCACTGCTGCCTCCCGTAGGAGTCTGGGCCGTGTCTCAGTCCCAATGTGGCCGATCAACCTCTCAGTCCGGCTACTGATCGTCGCCTTGGTAAGCCGTTACCTTACCAACTAGCTAATCAGACGCGAGTCCATCTCTAAGCGATAAATCTTTGATCATAGAAACATGCGAATCCATGATGTTATGCGGTATTACCATCCGTTTCCAGAAGCTATCCCACTCTCAGAGGCAGGTTACTCACGTGTTACTCACCCGTCCGCCACTAAGAACATTAAGCAAGCTCAATGTTCTCCGTTCGACTTGCATGTGTTAAGCGTGCCGCCAGCGTTCGTCCTGAGCCAGGATCAAACTCTTTATTTAAGTTGTATATACAGACGCTTCGCGTCTTTATATCGATCCTAGCAATTACGATTCGCTCGCAATTACCTTTGTGATTTTTCTGTCTTTTCTGACTTCTTAAAGTTCCAATCTCTTGGAATCTCAAGGGCTTTTTGCTTGTAGTGCATTGTTCAATTTTCAAGATACTTTCGAAGCAGCTTTCGTGCTGCAACTTTTATATTATATCACATTCAGAAGTTTTTGTCAAGTAAACATTTTGTGAACTGAAGTTCAACCTGTTTTCTTTCCGTTCCTTCTCGCTGTGACCAGCTTTTCTATTTTATCACATTCTGTCGATTTTGTCAAGTAAACATTTTATGAACTGAAGTTCATTCCACATTCTCTTTCCCTTTTCCTCAACAGCCTGTCCAAAACAGTCAGCCTATTCATTCTACCACACTTCAAACATTTTGTCAAGTGAACTTTTCTTGAACAACTTCAACCGCTAACTGTCGATCTCCCGATCCGTTTCACTGTTTCCGTTATTCACAAGTTTCCTCAACTTTCGCTCTCGTGCGACAGCTTTATTATTATATCACGCTGTTTTGACTTTGTCAAGTAAAATTGATGTAAAATATTCTTGTTGAATTTTGTTTATTTCGCTAATAGTCGTAATCACCCTCATCGTCGTCGTAATCATCAAACCAGTTTGTATCGTAGTCATCATAATCTTCGCCCTCGTATTCATCGTCAATTTCATCGGTATCGCTGTTATACTCCGGAAAAGAATACTCCCGCTTACGTGTGACCACGCTGTCGGAGTTGTCGTATGTACTGGTTTCTTCTTGGGATTCTTCTTGACTTTCTTCATAAATCGAATCAAAACTGCTCGGCTCTGACGGTCCCTTTTCGCAAAGCTTCACAATAAAGAAAATCAAAAAGATCACTCCAATTGCGACTAAAATTTTTTTATACATGCTCATTTCGCTCCTGTCGCAGGGATTTTCCCATATAATATTTCTTTTTATTATACATTTTTCATTTTCTGTTGTCAAGCATATCATAAAAAGGGCACTCTGTTTTTTACAGAATGCCCTTCATGATGTTTATAGAACGACAGCGTCCTTACGCCATCAGCTTTACCATAACCGCTTTCTGTGCGTGCAGGCGGTTCTCTGCTTCCTCAAAGATCTCGTTGGCATGTGCCTCGAATACCTTTGTGGTGATTTCTTCTTCGCGGTGTGCCGGCAGGCAGTGCAGTACCATTGCGTCGTCGTGAGCCTGTGCCATGACTTCATCGTTGATCTGATAGCCGTGGAATGCCTTTTTCCGCTTCTCTGCTTCGCCTTCCTGCCCCATAGAAGCCCATACGTCGGTAATTACCACGTCAGCGTCCTTGGCAGCCTCCAGCGGCTTGTCAGTCATCTGGAACTTGTCGCCGTACTGTGCCGCAAAGTCCAGTACCTCCTGATCCGGCTGGTAATCGTTCGGGCAGGCAATGGAAACGGACATGCCGACTTTCAGGCAGCCCACGATCAGAGAGTTTGCCATGTTGTTGCCGTCGCCGATAAAGCACATCTTCAGACCGTCGAAGCTGCTCTTGAACTCCCGAATGGTCATCAGGTCTGCGAGGATCTGGCACGGGTGGCAGAAGTCTGTCAGACCGTTAATGATCGGGATCGAGCCGTACTCTGCCAGATCTTCCACTTCTTTCTGCTCAAAGGTACGGATCATGATGCCGTCCAGATAGCGGGACAGAACGCGGGCAGTATCCTGCACCGGTTCGCCTCTGCCGATCTGCAGATCGTTTGCAGACAGGAACAGCGGGTGTCCGCCCAGCTGGTACATGCCGGTTTCAAAAGAAACACGGGTACGGGTAGATGCCTTCTGGAAGATCATGCCCAGCGACTTGCCTTTCAGATGCGGGTGGGGAATGCCGTGCTTCAGCTCGTACTTCAGCTGATCGGCAAGATCCAGAATCTCAATGATCTCTTCGGTGCTCAGGTCGAGCATTTTCAGTAAATGTTTCATAGTCTAACTCCTCCGTTTAGGAAACACTGCATAAAGCTGAAAATCTGCAATCAGATTGCGTGCAAAGCCGTCAGGCGGGCTTTATGCAGTGTTTCCTTTATTTCGACAGAACGTCCGCCAGAATGGCAACGCCCTTTTCGATTTCCTCGTCTGTAATGGTCAGCGGCGGCAGCAGACGCACCTTGGTCTTTGCCGTCAGCACCAGCAAGCCCTTTTCCAGAGCCGCATTTGCCACATCGATGGCTTTCTTGTCCTTGAGGGCAATGCCGATCATCAGTCCCAGACCGCTGACGCTCTCCACGCCGTCCAGCTTTTCCAGCTTCTCCCGCAGCAGCTTGGCTTTCCGCTGCACTTCTGCCAGAAAGCCGTCTGCGGTAATGGTGTTCAGCACTGCCAGACCGCCGGCACAGCATACCGGATTGCCGCCGAATGTAGAGCCGTGAGAGCCCTTGCCCAGCACGCCGGCACACTTCTCGTTTGCAAGGCATGCCCCCATCGGCAGACCGCCGGCAATGCCCTTTGCCAGTGTCGTCACGTCTGCCTTGTGTCCGAACTGTTCACCGGCAAGGAATGTACCGGTTCTGCCCACACCGGTCTGCACTTCGTCCGCAATGACCAGCACGTCCTTTGCGGCACACTTCTCGAAAACAGCGTCCACGAATGCCTGCTCCAGTGCATTCACGCCGCCCTCGCCCTGAATGTATTCCAGCATCACTGCACAAACGGTGTCGTCCAGCTTGGATTCCAGATCGGCAATGTCATTGGCTGTCACATAGTCGAAGCCCTCCACAAACGGGAAGAAATAGTTGTGGAATACGTCCTGACCGGTGGCGGACAGAGTGCAGAGGGTTCTGCCGTGGAATGAATTCACCAGCGTCAGAATCTTGTGTCTGCCCTTGCCGTACTTGTCGAAGCTGTACTTTCTCGCCAGCTTAATGGCACACTCGTTTGCCTCTGCACCGCTGTTGCAGAAGAACACCTTTTCATAGCCGGCAGTCTGGCACAGCTTCTGTGCGAAGTCTGCCTGCACCTTGGTGTAGTACAGGTTGGAGGTGTGCTGCATGGTCTTGACCTGCTTGCAGACTGCCTCCGTCCACGCCTCGTTGCAGTAGCCCAGAGAGGTGGTGCCGATGCCGCTGCCGAAGTCGATGTACTGCTTTCCGGTTTCGTCAGCACAGGACTCCCCTGCACCGTGATCGATCACCACCGGAAACCGTCCGTATGTTCCCATGACGGACTGGTTCATTTGCTCTTGTGTTGTCATAGTTATCATTTCCTTTATTCTGCCGCCTGTTCAGCGGAAAATTTCTGTTCCAAAAATTCGATCAGTTCCATTGCGTTGGGACAGCCTTGAGAAAAGCCGTACCGCCTGCCGTTCAGGTGCAGCATGATGCACTGGTCCTTTATGTACATCTGTTCAAAATCGTCCCAAGTATAGTGCACTTCCGGCTTCCAGTTCTGCCGGATATGAATGCCGTCATCGTCCCACATCACCCGAAACCGCAGCGTACAGGTGAAAAAGTACAGGCTGACCAGCAGGAATGCTACCATCAGCAGCGTATACCAGATCTCACTTGTACCATACCGCACAAAAAATGCAATTGTCCCCGCCAAAAACACCACTACCATAAAGCCGTAAATCCCATAATCTTTTCTTGCAGATGTCAACTTCATACCTGTTCCTCCTTCTGATAGTCCCGCAGATAGCAGAGAAATGCATCTGCACCAATGAAAAACTGCTGTTCCACCCGAATTTTTCCCTTGGCAGTCCACACAATATAGCCATCGCTTTTCAGTTCGATCTTCTGCACGTCCTGCAGGGTATACTGCTTGGGCTTTCCGAAAAAGTTGTACACCGTAATTCCCGTGCGGTCGTACTCGATTCTGAAATTGTGCCCATAGATCAGCAGGCAGATTCCCAGCACTGCAAACACCCCAGACAGTACATAAAACGCCGCATCACTCTGTCTGTGCTTCAGAAACGCCATTCCCAAAGCCAGCAGAATAGAGGCAATGGAAACCACCGGAAACACCTTTGATGCCTTGACAATGCCTCTGGTGTCGGTGTGGCTTTCTTCACTTTCCGCCATTTTCTTTGCTGCTTCCATCGCAGCACGTTCTAACAACCCCATTCTTTCAAATCCTTTCTGTGCTTATCGGAACTGTGTCCCGATGCCCTCATTGGATAGCGTTTCGATCAGAATGGAGTGGGGCACTCTGCCGTCAATGATCGCCGTTTTCTTGACACCGCGGCGGACTGCCTCTACGCAGCAGTCGATCTTCGGGATCATGCCGCCGGAGATGATGCCCTTCCGCTTCAGGAACGGCACTTCGCTGACGTTGACAAACGGAATCAGGGTAGACGGATCGTCCTTGTCCCGCAGCAGTCCCGCAATGTCCGTCATCAGAATCAGATTTTCCGCCCGCAGCTGTGCCGCGATTCTTGCCGCAGCTGTATCCGCGTTGACGTTATAGGACTGCCCGAACTCATCGGTTGCCACCGTGGCAATGACCGGAATATAGCCGTTGTTCAGAGCGTCCAGAATGGGCTGTTCGTTGACCTTGACAATATCGCCTACAAAGCCCAGATCTTCGCCGTTGGGGCCCAGCTTCCGTTCTGCCGTCAGCATGTGCCCGTCGATGCCGCACATTCCCAGAGCCTTGCCCCGTGTCCGTGTCAGCAGGCTGACCAGTTCCTTGTTGACCTTGCCGGACAGCACCATTTTTACCACGTCCACAGCTGCCTCATCGGTATACCGCAGACCGCCGATAAACTTGGACTCGATGTTCAGCCGCTTCAGCATGTCGCTGATCTCCGGACCGCCGCCGTGCACCAGCACGACCTTGACACCTACCAAGGACAGCAGCACGATGTCGTCCATTACTGCCTGTTTCAGTTCCTTGTTGGTCATGGCGTTGCCGCCGTACTTGACCACCAGAATTTTGTTGTTGTATTTCTGAATATAGGGCAGGGCATCTACCAGCACCTGTGCCCGCACATTGTTCAATATCTCTCCCATTTCTCGAAGCCTCTCTCAAGAACGGTAGTCACCGTTGATTTTTACATAGTCATATGTCAGGTCGCAGCCCCACGCCGTTGCCGCCGCCGGACCGTCGCCGACAGACACCAGAATCTCGATCTCGTCCTCCAGCAGCACCGTCTTGGCGATGTCCTCGGAGAAGTCGATGCCGGCACCGTTTTTGCACACGTCCACAGAACCGGCACGGGAAGCCAGTGTCACAGCCACCTGATCGATGTCGAATTCCGCCGGTGCATAGCCCACGGCACACAGCACCCGTCCCCAGTTGGCATCTGCACCAAACATGGCACATTTCAGCAGATCAGAAGCGATCACGCTCTTGGCAACTGCCAGTGCATTTTCCCGATCTTTCGCACCGGTCACAGTACACTCCAGCAGTTTTGTCGCACCCTCGCCGTCCTTTGCCAGCATCTTGGTGATGTTGGACATCGCGATATACAGAGCCTGACGGAATACGGCATAATCGTCATTCTGTTCGGTGATCTCCGCATTTTCTGCCAGACCGTTTGCCAGTACCACGCAGGTATCATTGGTGGACTGGTCGCCGTCGATATACAGGCAGTTATACGTATACTGTACCACATCACTGAGGGCTGTCTGTAACAGTTCCGCAGAGATCGCACAGTCCGTCGTTACCACATTCAGCGTCGTTGCCATATTCGGGCAGATCATACCGCTGCCCTTGCCCATTGCACCTACGTGGCAGGTCTTTCCTCCCAGCTGGAATTCCACTGCCACTTCTTTCGGCACGGTATCTGTTGTCATAATGGCAATGGCTGCCTGCTCATGATTTTCAGCAGACAAGCCGTCATACACCTTGCCCATGCCCTGTTCAAACGGCTCAATCGGCAGGACCTGACCGATGACACCAGTCTGTGCGATCAGCAGTTCTTCCGGCTGAACGCCCATTTGTTCCGCCGCCAGTTCGCAGACACGGTTCGCCTTGTCAATACCGTCTGCATTACAGCAGTTGGCATTCTTGGAGCTTAGCACCATGCCCCATGCCTTACCGCCGGTCTGTTCCAGATGTGCCTTGGAAACCAGCACCGGTGCAGCTTTCACCTTATTGGAAGTAAACACGCCGGCAGCACGGCACAGCTTGTCGGATACGACCAGACAGAGATCCGGTTTTTTCGTGGGGTTTTCCTTGATACCACAGTACACGCCATTTGCACGAAAGCCCTTTGCGGCACAAACGCCGCCGTCGATATAAGTAAACCCGTCATACAGCACTTTTTCAATTTGTTTCATTTGGTTATTCCTCCGCAGCGTTTCCCTTACAAAAGTCCCACAGTTTCGTCTAGTCCCAGCATGATATTCATGCACTGCACTGCCGCACCGGAGGCACCCTTGCCCAGATTGTCCAGACGGGAGCACAGCAAGATCTGCTTTGCATCGCCGAACACGAAAATTTCCATCTGGTTGGTGTCCCGCAGGTCGTTGCAGCTCAGCTTGGTGGCTGTCATTTCTGCCGGTGTTTTCAGGGGCTGCACGTGCACAAAGTTCGAGCCGGCGTAGTGGCGTTCCAGCATTTCCTGCACCCGTTCCGGTTCCAGCGAAAAGCCGGAGATCGCCGCCTGAATCGGCACGCAGACCACCATGCCGTTATAGTAATCATCTACAATCGGGGTGAACATGGGCTTCTTTTCCAGACCGGAGATCTTCTGCATTTCCGGCAGGTGCTTGTGATTGTTTGCCAGACCGTAAAAACGGGGGCTGTACAGTTCCGGAGCACGGTCGGGAGATTCGATCTCGGCGATCATTTTCTTGCCGCCGCCGCTGTAGCCGGACATGGCGAAGCACTGCACCGGATAGTCCTTGGGCAGCAGTCCGCTGTGCACCATGGGATACACCAGCGAAGCGAAGCCGCTGGCATAACAGCCCGGCACTGCCACACGCTTGGAGTGGCGAATCTTTTCCCGATGCTCCGGCGACAGTTCCGGAAAACCATATGCCCAGTCCGGATTGGTGCGGTGTGCCGTGGAAGCATCAATGATCCGCACGTCCGCATCGCCAGCCAGTGCCACAGCTTCTCTCGCCGCATCGTCCGGCAGGCACAAGAATGTCACGTCGCTTTCCAGAATGGCAGCCCGTCTTGCCTCCGGATCCTTTCGGGTTTCCTCGGTCAGGGTAATCATGGTCAGATCGTTCCGGTCTGCCAGCCGTTCATGAATCCGCAGACCGGTAGTGCCAGCCTGCCCGTCAATAAATATCTTTACAGCCATTTTTCCACCTCATTCCCCTGCCGCACAATTCGGGCAGGGCGTTTTTCCGCCGACGATCATTGTTTTCGGCGATTTTATTATGTGCGGCTTCGGTGCAGGCATTGTCTCTCCCTGCATATTGTACACAACGTGGACATAATCCTCTTTGGCACATTCCTCCGATAGATGCCAATAAGAGCCAGTTGCACTATAGTATACCATTTCTATGGCAGTCGTACTCTGCGTTTCCGCAGTTGTGATCTCCTGCTTTTCCACAGTATCCAGCGTTTGCTTTGGAGTCACCGCCGTCAGCTTTTTCCCGTTCGGCACATCCACAGTCTTCTTCTTGGTCGTCACTGCCGCGGCATCGTCCTCCTGCACAGCAGCAGTTGTCTGCACCGCATCTAGTTGTACCTTTGCCGTTGTCACTACGGACGATGTCTCCGTTTCCGAAGCTTCAGGCGAAGCCGTCCTGCCGCAGCCAGTGCAAAGGCAGAACCCGACCGCCATCAGGATCCCGATCCATTTTCTCATGATTTCTCCTATTCCCGCGGACATTTCCACAGACTGAACGCACAGGTCAGCACGATAATGGCGATTGCCCAGATGCGGGACACCGTCAGTCCCAGATCCAGCACCAGTCCCAGCAGGATCTCTCCGCCGACCCAGAGCACTACCGCGGCAGTGCACAACGCCAGAATAAACTTGATCTGCCGCTTTCTCATGCCAGCCCCAGCTTTGTCTTGACCAGCCGCAGCTGTTCTGCCACAGCCTTCGGGGACGGACCGCCCTGCGACACTCTGCCGCGGACACAGGTTTCCAGACTAATGGCATCGTACACGTCCTCGGTGAACAGCGGTGTCATCTTCTGGTATTCCTCCAGCGGCAGGGTTTCCAGTGTCAGTCCCCTGGAAATGCACTCTGCCACCAGCGTGCCTGAAATCTTATAGGCATCGCGGAACGGCATGCCCTTCTTCACGAGATAGTCCGCACAGTCGGTGGCGTTGATAAAGCCCTTGGCTGCGGCGGCACGCATATTGTCTTTCAGCACCCGCATGGTTTCCAGCATGGGCGTAAAGGTTTCCAGACACAGCTTTACGTTGTCCACTGCGTCGAAAATCGCTTCCTTGTCCTCCTGCATGTCCTTGTTGTACGCCAGCGGCAGACCTTTCATCATGGTCAGCAGGGTCTGGAGATCGCCGTACACTCTGGCGGTCTTGCCGCGGATCAGTTCGGTAATATCCGGATTCTTCTTCTGGGGCATGATCGACGAACCGGTTGCGAATGCATCGTCCAGTTCAATGAACTTGAATTCCCACGAGCACCAGAGAATGATCTCCTCAGAGAAGCGGGACAGATGCATCATGATGATCGAGAGGGTATTCGCCAGCTCAATGCAGTAGTCGCGGTCGGAAACGCCGTCCAGACTGTTTGCCATAGGAGCATCAAAGCCCAGCAGCTTCGCCGTTTCTTCCCGATCGATGTGGTATGTGGTGCCAGCCAGTGCACCGCTGCCCAGCGGGCATTCGTTCATACGCTTTGCTGTGTCGTCCAGTCTGCCCAGATCGCGGAGCAGCATCTGTACATATGCCAGCAGGTGGTGTGCAAAAGTCACCGGCTGGGCACGCTGCAAATGGGTATAGCCGGGGAGCACGGTTTCGGTGTGCTGTTCTGCCAGCTTCACCAGCACGGCACACAGCTTTTCCACCAGTCCGCGGATCTCCTTGATCTCGTCCCGCAGATACAGCCGCAGATCCAGTGCCACCTGATCGTTTCTGGAACGGGAGGTGTGCAGCCGCTTGCCCACATCGCCGTAACGCTTGGTCAGCTCTGCCTCCACGAACATGTGAATGTCCTCTGCATTGGGATCAAATTCCAGCTTGCCGCTGTCCAGATCTGCCAGAATGGCAGTCAGCCCCTCAATAATGGTCTTGCTGTCCTCCTTGGAGATGATGCCGCAGTCCCCCAGCATGGTGGCATGGGCGATACTGCCCTGAATGTCATGCCGGTACATACGGGCATCAAATGCGATAGAGGAGTTAAACGCATTTACGCCTGCGTCAATTTCTTTGGAAAATCTTCCTGCCCAAAGTGCCATATATGAAACGTCCTTTCGTAATATTATGGAAACACTGAATAAAGCTTGTGCGTAAGATGCGTAGCCAGATTTTTCGGCAGATTGCACAGAAATTCCGCAGGCATACTTGATTGTATGGCAAGGGATTTCTGTGCAATCTGCCGAAAAATCTGCAAGCAGATTGCGTGCAAAGCCGTCAGGCGGGCTTTATGCAGTGTTTTCTTATATATTGATAGAAGAAACGGAAAAGAGGCGACCAGTAAACAGCCGCCTCTTCCTCACCGGCAGGAGAACCGGTATACAGGGAAATCACCGCCGTGTTTCCCGATTTTTTCAAAATTACTTGTTGTTCCGCTTCTGATCCAGCACAGCCTTTACGTGGATCGGCAGACCGAACAGGTTGATGAAGCCCTCTGCGTCCTTCTGGTTGTAAACATCTTCTGCATCGAAGGTTGCAACTTCTTCATCGTACAGGGTGTACGGAGAAGTAACGCCGGCATTGATGATGTTGCCCTTGTACAGCTTCAACTTGACATCACCGGTAACGGTCTTCTGGGTTTCGTTTACGAAAGCAGTCAGTGCTTCCCGCAGCGGTGTGTACCACTGACCGTTGTATACGATGTCAGCGAACTTGATGCTCAGATACTGCTTGGTTCTTGCAGTTTCCTTGTCCAGGGTAATGGTTTCCAGCACATCGTGTGCGTGGTACAGAATGGTGCCGCCCGGAGTTTCATAAACGCCTCTGGACTTCATGCCGACCAGACGGTTTTCTACCAGATCAGCCAGACCGATGCCGTTTGCACCGCCCAGTTCGTTCAGCTTTTCTACCAGTTCTACAGCACCCATTTCCTTGCCGTCGATAGCAGTCGGGATACCCTTTTCAAAGTGAATGGTCACATAAGTGGGCTTGTCCGGAGCCTGGATCGGAGAAACGCCCAGTTCCAGGAAGCCTTCCTTTTCATACTGCGGCTCGTTTGCCGGATCTTCCAGATCCAGACCTTCGTGGGACAGATGCCACAGGTTCTTATCCTTGGAGTAGTTGGTTTCACGGTTGATCTTCAGCGGAATGTTGTGAGCCTCTGCATAGTCGATTTCTTCGTCACGGCTCTTGATGGTCCATTCTCTCCACGGAGCAATGATCGCCATATCCGGAGCGTATGCCTTGATTGCCAGTTCGAAACGAACCTGATCGTTACCCTTACCGGTTGCACCGTGGCAGATCGCATCTGCACCTTCTTCCAGTGCGATCCGAGCCAGTTCCTTACCGATGATCGGACGAGCGAAAGAGGTACCCAGCAGATAACGGTTTTCATATACCGCACCAGCCTGTACGGTGGGGAAAATGTAATCTTCTACGAAAGTCTTCTTCAGATCCAGTACGATCAGCTTGGAAGCACCGGTCTTGACTGCCTTTTCTTCCAGGCCGTCCAGTTCTGTGCCCTGTCCTACGTCTGCGGAAACTGCGATAACTTCGCAGTTGTTATAGTTTTCTTTCAGCCACGGAATGATAATCGAAGTATCCAGACCGCCGGAATATGCCAGAACGACTTTCTTAATGTCCTTTTTTGCCTTTGCCATGATGCAAACTCCTCCATCAGCATAATTTATCGCATCTGTACCGCCCTTTTTGATCCGCTGCAAATGCTCTTGTTTCTTATTATACACCTTTTTCCGGCATTGTCAAGCGTTTTTGCATAAATATACGGAATTTTTTTCTTTTTGCAACAGTTTACGTATAATATGCAGTTATTTTTGCATATTATTGTGCTTTCGTGAAAAAAATGCACTTTGGGCAGCGGTATACAGATACCAAAAAAGCCCCTGTCAGATGACAGAGGCTCTTTGCGTGCACCAACGATCAGTGCATTCTTTCGTAATACGCCAGTACTTCGCCTACAAATTCCCGGTGCATCGGGTCTTTGCCGTACCATTTTTCATAAGTTTCGGGTTCCAGAAAACCCTCCGGCTGCAACATTGCCGTATAACGTTTCCGGCAGATCAGCACGCGGCGTGCCTGTGCAAAGCTGGTAGTTCCTTCAAGGAGAACGGGCTGCAATCCGGTTCTCTGTGCCTTATCGCAGTCCTTTCCGGAATGGGTGCCGCAGAACTGAAGTGCGGGTTTATAGCCCGGATCGAAGAATGTTGCCGAGAACAGCTCATTCTGATCCAGATAGTTCAGGGTATAACGGTTGGTTCTCACGACGCAGTGGAACGAGGGTGCTCCCCACATTTCGCCCATTGCCCCCCAGGAAGCCGTCATTGTGTTGTAATCCTCCGGTGTACCGGAAGTCAGTAAGTACCATGTCTTCCCGATCATATCAAAGGGATTGCACTGCAGATCACTCAGGTCCATCTTCTTGAAAAACATTTTTCCGTCAGTCATAAAATCAGATCCTTTCGCATAAGATAATAACATGCTGTCTGCGGACAGACCGCCCGCCGGAACAAATGCATGCTCTTTTTATTTTACCATAGTATATGGCAGACTGCAAGAAGAAAATGCACAAAGAAGTTGAACTTTTTTCGATAACATACAAAAATATACAGAATCCCGCTGTATTGAGCCGTCGGGCAGGCTCTGTGCGGAGCTCTCAGGGCAATACCGCACAAAGATTGTGCGACAGATGCGTCGTCAAATTTTTCGTCAGATGAAACAAAAAGCGGAGTGAATACTTGATGTATTCACGAGCATTTTTGTGAAATATGACGGGAAATTTGCAAGCAGATGGCGTACAAAGTCGCCAGACGCTCTTTGTGCGGGATTGCCTTAGGCGTGACGGACGGTGCTTCTGCCGTATTGCAGCCGCAGCTTGTCTGTCAGCAGGGCAATGAATTCAGAATTGGTAGGCTTGCCCTTGCAGTTGTTCACGGTATAGCCGAAGAACGAGTTGATCGTATCCAGATCGCCCCGATCCCATGCGATTTCGATCGCGTGGCGAATGGCACGTTCCACGCGGGAAGACGTGGTGTCGAACTGCATTGCCACTGTGGGATAGAGCAGCTTTGTCACGCTTTCCAGCAGTGCCTGATTCTCGATCGAAGCCAGAATTGCGGCACGCAGATAGTGATAGCCCTTAATGTGTGCAGGCACGCCCAGCTGATGAATCATCTCTGTCACCACTACCTCCATATTGCGGTTGGCAGAGTTCTTCGGGTTCGGCATGCCCTTGGCAGCCAGATCGGTGATGCGGCTGCCCAGAGTGGAAATGTGGAAAGGCTTCAGCATGAAGTACGCCGCACCCTTTTCCATGACCTGACGCTCGATAAACGCATTTTCATAAGAAGATGTGATGATGAAAGCCGGTGCGGTTTCGAATGTCTGAGATTTCTCAAGGATCTCTATGGCATCCATACCCGGCAGGACAGCGTCCATCACAACCACGTCCGGTGTGTCATTCCGGATCGCGTCCAGAATGACTTTCCCGTCTTTTCGCCGCGTCACGACGTAAAGACCGAGCGACCGCAGTTCATTGGCACAGGTGATGCCATATTCTGCACTGTCATCTCCGATCAGGACTTTTATTTTTTTGTTGTCCATTTTGTTACCTCCTGTTTTTTTGTTCTACCCTATAATTTTACCACATTCTATGGGGAACTGCAAGACTGAAATCTGTCAAAATAGAAATTTTTTTAGGGAAACATGCGAAAGCACATGTCCTTCACGCGAATATGACAGTTTTTCCCACCTGCAAAAACAGAAACAGGGCATCTTCTGCACAAGCTTTGTACAGTGTTTCCTTCAGTGTTTCCTTAAAGCACCGACGGAGCCTTTGCCGAATCCTGTCGTTTTTTCTCCTGCCGCCGCCGGACAGCTTCTGCGGAGAAGAATTGCAGCAGTCCCAACGCAACCACACAGGCATAGGGCACCAGCACCGGCAGCAGCTGGAGCCGGTACAGTGTCGCGGCAGGCATTTCCATGAGCCGGCTGTAGAACGAATGCTCAGAGGCATAGGCGGTCACGCGGTACAGTGCCAGCATCGCCAGCGTTACGCCGGCAGTAGCACTGCCTGCAGCTGCCCAGTTGAGCCAGTTCTTCCGGCACAGCAGGACAAGCACTGTCCCCAGTGTCAGCAGACCGGAGCCGACGAGCAGCATCTGCCCGTAGCCGGCGAATTCTATCGGCCAGTTGCTGCCGGCACGGGCACGGCTGATCCACCCCAGCCCGCAGCCCCAGCAGGTGATCCACGTGAACAGGATCGTCGTCAGCACCAGCAGTCCCCGCAGGATCCAGCAGCAGACAGTGTGGGCACGGCGTTTCCGCAGCTGGGCGACAGTGGGAATGGGTCGGTTTTTCGTTGGTTTGGTATGCATGGGGTACACCTCAATTTTTCAAATTTTTGGAATCTTTGGAATGTCAGGATTTTTTCCTTGCATTGTCGCTGATAAGCGTTGCCGGTTTACATAGGATAAGATTGCGGGCGAACATCGTTCCCGCGGGATTGTTTTTGGTGTTGTGTCACGGGAAAATTTTACAAAAGAACCCCTCCACCAGCTTCGCTGGTCCCCCTCGTACTGAGCGGTCCCCTCTGCCCTGCGGGCATCTCCCCACCCCGTGGGGAGTCACCCCTTTCAGGGGAGGCTTATTGGGTAGGCTTATCCCGGTGGTTTTCGCTGTTACACCGCACCAAAAAACACCTCTAAAACAAAAGACTTCGAACGGCAGGCATGCCGGTTCGGAAAGAAAGGCAGGTCTTTTCCAATATGATACGATGGATCAAATGCACGGCGGCACTGGGTGCTGCGGTGCTGCTACAGCTTTACGGCACAGCCGCCTACTATGCGTGGCAGCTGCCGGACAGCTATTATGTCCAGACCGGCAGCCGGCTGGAAGTAGACACGGCTCTGCACATTGCCGCCGTGCCCACTGCACATACCGTACAGGCTGCCGTCACGGCATCGTCCGCGGCAGACACCACCTCGCTCCGGCTTTTCGGGATCATTCCCATTAAAGATGTCGAAATACAGGAGATCGACACGCCCATGCTGGTGCCCTGCGGCGAGCCCTTTGGCATCAAGTTGCGAATGGACGGTGCCATGGTGGTAGGCATGGAACGAATCGAAACTGCATCGGGACAGCGTTGTCCCGCACAGGAAGCCGGCATTCAGACCGGCGACCTGATCCAATCTGTAGACGGCACGGCGATCGACTCCAACCAGTCCCTACAGGAAGCCATTGCGGAGTCCGACGGCACACCAGTAACTGTCACCCTCACCCGCAGCGGTGAATCCTGCACCGTCACCCTCACTCCCGCCTACGCCGCCGCCGACAACCGCTATGAAGCCGGCATCTGGGTGCGGGACAGCAGTGCCGGCATTGGTACCATTACTTTTTATGAGCCGGAATCCGGCAGCTTCGGCGGACTGGGGCACCCGATCTGCGATGCAGACACCGGTGACATTCTGCCCTTTGGTTCGGGAGAAGCCGCCGCGGTGACCATTTCACAGGTGACCAAAGGCGTTTCCGGCTGTGCCGGCATGCTGCAGGGCAGCTTTTCCGATGATGCCCCACTGGGGGAACTTCTGTGCAACAACCGCTGCGGCGTTTTCGGAACGCTGTATCACAATCCTTCCGCCGAAGAAGCCATTCCCATGGCACTGAAGCAGGAGATCCAGACCGGAGCCGCACAGATCCTCTGTACCGTTTCCGGCGACACGCCGAAAGCCTATGACATCACGCTGGAGGAAATCGACTACAGCGGCACAGACAGCACCCGCAACATGACGGTCTGCATCACCGATCCGGAACTGCTGGAAGTTACCGGCGGCATTGTGCAGGGCATGAGCGGCAGCCCCATTCTCCAGAACGGAAAGCTGGTGGGAGCCGTGACACATGTCTTTGTGGACGATCCCACCCGCGGCTACGGCATCTTCTGCGAGAACATGGTACGTTACGGGCTAAGCGGCAGTTAACAAACCTTGCACGGTGCTGCCCGAAAACAAAAAACCTCACGGCGGACCTTTCCCCCGTGAGGTTCTCTTTTGTCACAGACACTGCGGTAATTAGTCGCTGAATCCGCTTTCTACCAGTTCTACCAGAGAGTTCACTGCAACCTGTTCGTCAGAACCATCTGCAATGATCTTGATGTCGGTACCGCCAACGATACCCAGAGAAAGGATACCCAGCAGGCTCTTTGCGTTTACACGGCGTTCTTCCTTTTCGATCCAGATCGAGGACTTGAACTCGTTGGCACGCTGAATGAAAAATGTAGCCGGTCTTGCGTGCAGACCAACCTGATTCTGTACAGTAACTTCTTTTACAAACATGATAAACTCTCCCATCCTTATGATCATGCATGTGCGTTCACACACCATACTTACTGAAGCACGAAACAACACATTTCGTATCTTCTCTGATTTGAAGACGCTTGGCGATCCCCACTTCTGATAGGAACCATTTGTGCACTCCTCATCTCTGCTATGCTATCATTATACCGTTTTTTCCGGAGAACGTCAACGTGCTTTTTGCAATATTTTGCGTTTTTTCCGGAATTTTCTACGTGTTGACAGAACCATTCTCCCTTTTGCTTTCAATCTTTGTGAAACATGACAACAATGCCAAATCCTGATTTTTTCAAATTGGTGAACCTGCATATTTTATTCAAATCCCACAAAGAAAACTGCTATTTTTTGTCCAAATAGCTTGCATAAAGGTCAGGGCGTTTGGTTTTGGTTTCCTCCAGACTCTGTACCTGCCGCCATTCTGCGATGTTTTTGTGGTGTCCGGTGAGCAGCACCGGCGGCACTTCCCGATCATGCCACACCGCCGGACGGGTATACTGGGGATATTCCAGCAGACCGCCGAAGTGGCTTTCGTCCTCGAAGCAGAGATTTTCCGGCAGCACCCCCGGCACCATTCGTGCAACCGTATCCACCAGCACCAGTGCCGGCAGTTCCCCGCCGGTGAGCACATAGTCCCCGATAGAAATCTCCTCGTCTACGATCTCGTCCAGAATCCGCTGGTCTACACCTTCATAATGCCCGCAAAGTACAAAAATATGCGGCATCACGGACAATTCCAATGCCCGCTGCTGATCCAGCACCCTGCCCTTGGGGGACATGTAGATCACGTGGGGCTTGGCACCGATGTCCTGCTGTACGGCATCATAGCAGCGGTAAATGGGATCTGCCTGCATGACCATGCCCCTGCCGCCGCCGTAGGGCACATCGTCCACACGGCGGTGCTTGTCCAGCGTATACTCCCGAATATTCCAGCAGCGGACGGAAATATGACCGGCGGCTCTGGCTCTGCCGATAATGCTCTCCGACAGCACCGCCTCGCACATTTCCGGAAACAAAGTGGCGATCTCAATCTGCATCGAACAAGCCCTCCAGCGGTCGGATCCGCATCACGCCTCCGTCGAGGTCAGTTTCCTGCACCACGTCCGGAATCGCAGGGATCAGCACGGTTTTTCCGGTTTCGTCTTTGATCTCGTACACATCATTGGCACCGGTCTGCATCACATCAGACAGCTTGCCGTAGCTTTTGCCGGTGTCTGCGTCCAGCACCTCCAGCCCGATCAGATCCTGAATGAAGTACACGCCTTCTTCCAGTTCCACCTCGTCGCGGTCCATATAGAGCACCTGATTCCGCAGCTGTTCCGCCGCCTCCACGGTGTCCACACCCTCCAGATGCAGCAATACGTTGCCCTTTTGCAGACGGGCAGCCGTCACGTTCACCGGCTTCTGTGCCTTGCCCAGATACAGGGTGTCGAATTCGCACAGGAATTCCGGCTCATCGCACCACGGCACCACTTTCACGTCGCCGCGGAGCCCGTGGACGTTTACGATCTTTCCGATTTCCAAGTATTGTTTCATGGGTAGTCCTTTCTGTACGCATGAGAAAATGCACTTCGCAGTGCCTTATGGAAACACTGAATAAAGCTTGTGCGTAAGATGCGTAGTCAGATTTTTCGGCAGATTACACAGAAATTCCGCAGGCAGACTGTATGGTCGCAATTCATCTTAGTGCGACACTCCTTTGTTCTCGAGCAGAATCCTGCCTCGAACGCAGTCGTCTGGCAAGGGATTTCTGGGCAATATGACGGAAAATCTGCACGCAGATTGCGTGCAAAGCCGTCAGGCGTGCTTTATTCAGTGTTTCCTTATATACAAGAACAGGCGAACATTTCTGTCCGCCTGCATATCTGCATAGTGTTAAGGCAATACCGCACAAAGATTGTGCGACAGATGCGTTGTCAAATTTTTCGTCAGATGAAACAAAAAGCGGAGTGAATACCTGCTGTATTCACGAGCATTTTTGTGAAATATGAGAGTCTGTTTCGTACCTGACGTATGCAGATTGCGTTGTCAGATTTTTTGAGAGATGAAGGGAAAAACGGAGAAAATCCTTTGTGGATTTTCGAGTATTTTCCCGAAATATCTCGGAAAATATGCACGCAAAATGCGTGCGGGAAGATACGAAACAGGCTCTGACGAGAAATTTGCAAGCAGATGGCGTGCAAAGTCGCCAGACGCTCTTTGTGCGGTATTGCCCTAAACTCAATCGATCTCGACTGCGATCTTCTGATTGTTTTTCGCAGCACCGGAACGCATGATTACACGAATTGCCTTTGCAATGCGTCCCTGCTTGCCGATGACGCGTCCGGTATCCTCCGGTGCAACGTGCAGATGATAAACGATCACGCCTTCTTCATTGGGTGCATCTTCTGTGATCTGAATGGCAGTCGGGTCTTCCACCAGACCGGCAACGATCACTTTCAACAGTTCCTGCATGTGTCATACCTCCTTGTGAACAACAGTTACGGCAATACCGCACAAAAATTTGCAAGCAGATGGCGTACAAAGTCGCCAGACGCTCTTTGTGCGGTATTGCCTTACATGCGATTGCTCCACTGGTCAGCCGTAGCACACAGGATACGGTTCACCGGCGGAGCAATCCTGTTCTGCCATTGCAGAACAACCCCGCACTGGCACTTTCCCTAAGTGTAAAACTTAGAGAACGCCTTCCTTCTTCAGGATCACCTTAACGGTATCGGTCGGCTGTGCACCATTCTTCAGCCAAGTCTTTGCCTTGTCAGCGTCCAGATTAACAACTGTCGGCTCCTTGGTCGGATCATAGTAACCGATCTCCTCGATGAAGCGGCCATCTCTCGGATAACGCTCATCAGCAACAACAATACGATAGAACGGAGCCTTCTTTGCACCCATTCTTCTCAGTCTGATCTTTACTGCCATTTGAAATTCACCTCCGTGTTTATTCTTGACAAATGTCAAATCTATCTCCAGCAGTTTCCTGCGGGATCTCTTATTTCTTCGGCGGCATCAGCCCCGGCGGAACGCCCGGGATACCGCCCTGCAGGCTTTGCAGCTGCTCCGGATTCATGTTTGCCAGACGCTTCATGGCACGGCGGTTCATCTTGCCGCCTTTGCCTGCCTTGCCGCCCAGCTGCTTCATCATCTTCTGCATCTGGTCGAACTGTTTCAGCAGACGGTTCACATCTTCCACCTTGGTGCCGCTTCCGGCAGCGATACGCCGCTTGCGGGAGGGGTTGATGATCGAGGGCTTTGCCCGTTCCGCTTTGGTCATGGACGTGATCATTGCCTCAATGCGGACAAACTGCCGGTCATCGATGTCGGCATCTTTCAGCTTGCTGCCCACGCCGGGGAGCATGCCGATAATGGATTTCAGAGAGCCCATTTTCTGGATCTGCCGCAGCTGTTCCAGCAGGTCGTCCATGTCGAAGCGGTTTTCCTCCAGCTTCTTCGCCATTTTCTCGGCATCTTTCTGGCTGATGGTGTTTTCCGCCTTTTCGATCAGCGTCAGCATATCGCCCATGCCCAGAATGCGGGAAGCCATTCGCTGGGGGTGGAACTGTTCGAATTCGTCCAGCTTTTCGCCCATGCCCACATACTTAATGGGCTTACCGGTGACTGCCAGCACGGACAGTGCCGCACCGCCGCGGGTGTCGGAGTCCAGCTTGGACATCAGCACGCTGTCAATGCCCAGTGCATCATCAAATGCCTTTGCCACGTTGACGGCATCCTGACCTGTCATAGCATCGACCACCAGCATGATCTCGTTGGGGTTGGTCAGTTCTTTCAGATCCTTCAGTTCGTCCATGAGCTCGGTGTCGATGTGCAGACGGCCGGCGGTATCCAGGATCACCACGTCATTGCCGTGATCCTTGGCAAACCGCAGTGCCTCTTTGGCAATGATCCGCGGGTCGATCTGTCCCATTTCAAAGACCTTGACACCGGCACGCTCGCCCACCACCTGCAGCTGGTTGATCGCCGCCGGACGGTAAATATCGCATGCCACCAGCAGCGGAAAATGCCCTTCCTTTTTCAGCATCTTCGCCAGCTTGGCGGAATGAGTCGTCTTACCGGAGCCCTGCAAGCCGCACATCATGATGACGCAGGGCGGCTTGGACGGGAACTGGATCCGGGCGTTTTCGTTGCCCATGAGATTACACAGTTCCTCGTTGACGATCTTGATGACCTGCTGTGCCGGTGTCAGACTGCTGAGCACTTCTTCCCCGACTGCACGTTCGGAAACCTTTTTGACAAAATCCTTGACGACCTTGTAGCTGACATCCGCTTCCAGCAGAGCCATGCGAACTTCCCGCATGGCTTCCTTGACATCACTTTCAGTCAGCTTGCCGTGGGATTTCAGCTTTTTGAACACCTGATTCAATTTTCCGGAAAGTCCCTCAAATGCCATGTGATCTCCTCCCCTGCAAGTTTTTTCAGAGCAGCTCCAGCCCGTGATGTACCGCTTCCATTGCCTCGCGGCAGGCGGTCTGCACCTGCGGCTGGTCTGCCGTTTGTGTCTGGATCGACTGTAACGTCGAGGCGATCGCACTGTAGTTTTCCCGCAGAGCGTTGAACCTCGCCGCAAACTGCAGCTTGTCTTCCATTTCCTGCAAAATCTGTTCGCCACGCTTGATGCCGTCCCGCACCCCCTGACGGGTGATGCCGACGATCTCCGCGATCTCGCTGAGGGACAGGTCTGCACAATAATACAGTTCCGTCAGCCGATACTGATGCGGTGTCAGAAATTCGCCGTAGCAATCCAGCAGCATGGCAAATCGCAAATCCTTGGACATTCCCAGCCGCCTCCTGCCTGTAAAAGTCATCTGCTTTACAAGTATACCCGATTTTCCGCCGCTTGTCAAGCCCTTTTTCTTCGTGAAACTGCACAAATTTGAAATCCCACTTTTTCCGGTTATGCAATATATTTGCTTATTTTTCATGTTTTATTTGCATTCTCCTTGACATTCTCCAAAAATACGCCTATAATAGATAGAAAAGCACAGAACAACACCGCACAAGGCTTGTGCCGTGTTGCCACAGGAATATTCCGGCAGTTCTCGCCGGAAACCGCGAAAGGAATGACAAAAATGACTTTTGATGAAATGTTTGCACAGGCAAAGGCACTGCTGGAAAACGCCAGTGCCAAGGACACCGACACCGCCGTATCGGTACAGTTTGATGTTTCCGGTGACGGCTGCGGTGCATTCTATGCAGTAGTTTCCGCAGACAGCGACAAGCTGACCATTGAGCCGTTTGACTATAAGGATCACGATGTACTGGTATCCGCAGATTCCGCTGCCCTGCTGGACGCTCTGCGTACCGCAGAAACCGCTGCACTGGAACTCGCCGGTGAATGGGAAAAGATCGTGGCATTCCGCAGCGTTCTGGATACTCTGCCCAAGCCGAAGAAGGAGGCTGCTCCCAAGGCAAAGGCTCCGGCTGCGAAGAAAGCCCCTGCAAAGCCGGCTGCAAAAAAGGCGGAAGCACCGAAGGCTGCTGCAACTGTAAAAAAGACGGAACCGGTAAAGTCTGCTGCAAAAAAGCCGGCGGCTGCAACCGCAAAGAAGGAAACCGTCAAGGCTGAAGCTCCCAAGGCTGCTGCGGCTGTCAAGACCGAACCGGTAAAGTCGGCAGTGAAAACTGCTGCTGCAACTGCAAAGGTTCCCGCTGCAAAGCCGGCTGCAACCACTGCCAAGACTGCTGCTGCGAAGAACAGCAAAAAGTAAAAGCAATACCGCACAAAGACTCCTCGGGGACGACACCCATCACAAAAAACAGCCGTGACAACGCCGTGCAAAGCCGACAGACCGGCTCTGTTCAGCGTTGCCCTCAGAGAAAGGAGTCCTTGAAATGCCGCAGATCACCGTAACAGATGAACAGGGAAATTCTTATTTTCCCACCTATCCCAGACGGGCAAGAGGACTTGTCAAAAAAGGGCGGGCAAGATTCATCAGTGCAAATACGATCTGTCTGAACTGTCCGCCGCAGAATCAGGAGGAACAGCAGATGACAGAAAATACAAATACAAACAGCCGCACAGCTCCCACTGCCGCTGAAATTTTTGCAGAATTGCAGCAGATCCGGCAGGATACCCAGCATCTTTCGCTGGCTCTGGAGAAACTGGAAAAGGTTCCCGCAGACAACAATGCCGATGAGAAGATTTGTCAGGCAAAGATCGACGCGATTGAAGAAGTTGTCGTACAGCGGGAGGAAACCAATCGTTCTCTCATTACGCTGTATGAAAAGCTGTACGATGCGATCCGTTAAGGCAATACCGCACTGACAAAGCCGGCAGGCTGGCTTTATGCGGTGTCGCCTTTACACGCGATCACTACACCAAAACAAAAACCGTTTCGCTTCCGGAACTCTCCGGCGGCGAAACGGTTTTTTTATTGCCTTTATTTTTATCGTATTGGATTATTCGATTTCTGCCTCCGCTTTTACCGCAGGCTTTTTGCCCACAGAGAAGCACACCCAGAAAATCACTGCCAACAGCAGCACGGCAAACGCCATCCAGCCGAGAAGCACGCCCGTACCCTTTCCGGCGAACATGTCATAATAGCCCTTGAGGTAGATCAGGCAAATCAAGGTCGGCACCACGTATGCCATATACCCCCGCAGCCATGCCGGCAGCTTCGTGCCTGTACCCTCGTTGACTTCTGCCAGAAACTTTTCCCAGCCCCAGCCGTTTTTCCGGACGCAGAACAGCACATAGATCAGCGAACCCAGCGGCAGGATATTATAGGAAACCAAGAAGTCCTCCAGATCCATCACGCTGGAGCCGTCCCCAAAGGGCTGGAAGCCGGACAGCAGATTGAAGCCCAGAATTGCCGGCAGGGACAGCACGAAGATCAGCACCAGATTCACCAGCAGCGATTTCTTTCGTGTCCAGCTGCCCAGTTCCACGGTCATGGTGATGATGTTTTCAAACACGGCAATGACGGTGGAGAGAGCGGCAAAGGACATGAACACGAAGAAGCAGCAGCCCCAGATGCGGCCGCCCACCATGTGTTGGAACACGTTCGGCAGGGTGATGAACAGCAGGGACGGACCGGCATCCGGCTGTACGCCATAGGCAAAGCACGCCGGAATGATGATCAGACCAGCCATAACGGCAACGAAGGTGTCCAGAATTACCACGTTGATCGCTTCGCCGGCGATACGCCGACCTTTTTTCAGATAGCTGCCGAAGATCTCCATTGCACCGATGCCCACGCTCAGGGTGAAGAACGCGTGCGTCATGGCGGCGAATGCCACAGAACCGTAGCCGTTTTCTTTCAGGCGGGAGAAGCTGGGGACGAGGAAATATTTCAGACCCTCGCCTGCTCCTTTCAGCCGGAGTGAGTTCACCACCAGTACCAGCATCAGCACAATGAGCAGCATCATCATGACTTTGGTGATCTTTTCAATGCCGTTTTGCAGTCCCAGAGCACAGATGCCGATACAGAGAACAATGACAATACCGGCGAACAGGATCATCAGTGCCGGACTGTCCAGCATGCGGGAGAAAAAGCCGGACGTTTCTTCGGCGGAAACGGCGGTGATCTTTCCCGAACCGTACAGGAACGCGTAGTAGAGCATCCAGCCGGCAACCATGGTATAGAACATCATCAGCAGATAATTTCCGGCAATGCCGGCGTATTTGGTGATGTGCCAGCGGCTGCCCGGCTGTTCCAGAATGTTCAGTGCCTGTGAAATGCTGCGGCGGCTGCCCCGTCCAATGGCAAATTCGCAGATGACAATGGGCAGTCCCAGCAGAAGCAGACACAGCAGGTAGATGAGCAGAAATGCTCCGCCGCCGTTTTCGCCGCAGATGTACGGGAATTTCCAGACGTTGCCCAGTCCCACGGCACAGCCGGCAGATACCAGAATAAAGCCCAGCCGCGAGTGGAATGTCGCTCGTTTTTTGGATGATGTACTCATATCAGTTCTCCTTTGTAATTCCGCAGTTGCAGAAAATGTGATTGTTATATTATACAACAAGATTGCGTTTTTGTCAATTGCGACGAAAGTGGTAGGTGTTTTGGCAGGTGGGGTGGTGCGGACACGGCGTTCCATGTTCCCCCATTTTACGAAAAAACGCACCCCACAAACGTGAGATGCGTTTTCCGGCAGAGAACATCTGCCGATTCCATTACCGATTCTATTGCAGGAATTACAGCAACACCGCACAAAGATTGTGCGTAAGGTGCCTTACTTCTTCCACATCAGCGTGCCGTCCTCTGCATAGACTTCCTGCACCTGACTGGGATCGACCGGTTCCAGAAAACTCATGTACAAAGTCACGCGTCCCTCGGCATACGCCTGATCGACATAGACATAGGGCACATGTCCGACATGATAGAACAAATTGCTCAGTTCTTCCTGACTCTTTTTGATCTGCCTGGTCAGGCCGTCCGGTGTGCGGACGTAGCCGGAACAGGAACCGTTCAGAATATCCTTATCGCTCACCGGCACCACATAGCCGAATACCCGCGGCATGGGATCAGACGGTTTCCAGGTAAAGGACACGCCCCACGGAGAAAGTTCCATGGTCATGGGCGTTTCTTCGCCGGTCTGGGGGTCTGTGAAAGTGAATTTGTCTGTC
The DNA here is from genome assembly GCF_003438725.1 of Ruminococcus sp. OM06-36AC. Lineage (NCBI taxonomy): Bacteria > Bacillati > Bacillota > Clostridia > Eubacteriales > Oscillospiraceae > Ruminococcus > Ruminococcus sp. OM06-36AC. Next base: position 127,724 of record NZ_QSTT01000002.1, on the reverse strand, counting down.
ACAGTCTTGGTCTTGAGCGAATCCAGCGTGAACGTCATGCGGATACTGCCCTCTGTCAGAATGTCCGATTTCCGCAGATAGACCTGTTCATCTTCCTTTTCCCAGTGTCCGGTGCCGATCGAACCATGCTGCGTAGCATATATATTGTCCAGCAATTCGAAGTTCTCCGAAACCTTCTGCTGATCCTGCTGGGACAGCGGCTTTCTCGTGTTGACATCGGCAACAGAATAGCCCAGCCATTCCCGAATATCCCACATGTCATACGTATCCGTGTATGCCCATTGCAGATAATCGTTGGTTTCCTCTGGAGCCTTCAGAAACTTCTGCACTTCCATGGTGAACTGCATCTCTGCATCGGGGTCCGTCCGCTTGACCTCATAGTGATTGGTGACATACAGGTGACCGCTGCCGGAGGCATCATAGGTATAATCGGTGCTGCCTCTCCAGCCGCCGACGCCGTCTCCTAAGATCCAGGGAGATTCCCCGAAAAGCTGTACATTTTCCGGCAGAGTGAACCCATTCACTCCGGAAAATTCCAGCACCACATTGACGCTGCACGCATCGCCGAACACGCCCAGCACCTGACAGTCGATGCCGTCACAGGTGTCCGTCACTTCCACTTCGGGGACAGTGTACAGATCTTCCAGCGTGGACGGATACGAAACGTCTTTTCCAAGCACCAGCTGCATCAGCTGGGAAAAGCCGCCGGTTGCCGCTGCCGCGGTGATCGCACTGCCGCTGACCAGTACTGCCGCCGCGATCAGCACCGCCGGAATCCGTCCCATTTTCCAGTGCGGAGCGTGACTTCGTGCCGGCACGCCGGCTGCGGCTTCTTCGTCCAGAGATGCCAGCACGCGGCTGCGGACAGCCCGCCTGGAAATTCTCGCTGTCCGGCGGATTTTCGGCAGGTCTTCTCCGGTAACGTGCAGGTGAGAAAAGATCTCAAACAAGTTCCATTTGCTCATAGCCATAACCCCTTTCTGTGAACAGCTGCCGCAGTTTTTTCCGGCTGCGGTACATTCTGGTTTTCACGGTGGATTCTTTCATGTGCATTTCGCCGGCAATTTCCCGCACGGACTGGCGGTAGAAATAGAACCGCAGCAGCAGTTCCCGATCCTGTTCCGGCAGCTGTGCCAGCATTTCCCGTACAATGCCCGCCAGTTCCGCCTGCTCTGCCTGTGCCGAAACATCGGTATCGTCGGAGATCACCACGTCATCAATGGGCATGGTTTCGGGGCGGTTTTTCCGCAGCCAGTTGTACCCCTTGGAACGGGCAATGCTGGCGAGATAGCCGGTGAGGTGTTCCGTCCGCATCTCGGGAGCGTGGTGCCACAGGGCAAGGAACACGTCTGCGGTGAGTTCCTCCAAATCCTCCTGTGTTGTCTGTCCGCGGGTGACATTCCGCAGGATTGTTCCCACATAGGCGGTATAGCGTTTCATCACCCGTTCCAGCCCGCGGCGGTTCTGTTGTTTCAGCTGTTCCAGCAGCCGTGCATCTTTTCCGGTGTCCTCCGGAGCCGCCGCCGACAGAAGCAGTTCTGCCGGACAGCTTTCCCATGTTGTTGCATGCAGCATCGTGCCGCCTCCTTTCCGGAGAGCATATGCTTAGGGAAACACTCTTGCAGTGTTTCCTTAGATATGCTCTGTGTGGTTTCATATAGATAGACACCGGTCTGTCGGAATTGGTTTCACTTTCGGGGAAATTTTTTGCGGTGCCGCTTTCGTGAAAACCCATGAGAAAACGGTAAGGGCATAGAAGAAAATTACAGCAAGAAACATACATTTCAATTTTTCATACCCCAAACAAAAAGCGGACAGCACTTACACTGTCCGCTTCTTCTTTTTACAGCTGTCGAATCTCCGCATCCGGGATTTCCTCGTCCTCCGGTTTTTCCGGCGGCACGATGTCCCGTATCTCGAACCAGAACGTAGAGCCCTCGCCCAGCTTACTGTTGACACCATAATTATAGTTATGCATCTTCAGGATTTCTTTCACGATAGACAAGCCCAGTCCGGTGCCTACCACTTCCCGCTTATGGTTCTCGGAACGGTAGTACTTATCGAAGATCAGCTTGATCTTGTCCTCCTCGATGCCGTCGCCGGTGTCCCGCACTTCAATTCGCACGCACTGGGGCAGATTCCGCTGCGTGACAAACACCTGTTTGTCCTCCTTGGAGGTGTAATTGATCGCGTTATTGATCAGGTTTCCGATCACGCGGTCGATCTTGCTCTCGTCGCAGCGTACCATGCAGGGCTCGTCCAGCGTCAGATGGATCTGATAGCCCATACGCTCCGACACGCCCTCATAGCGGTGCACGATCTCCGCCATGCACTGGGCGATGTCAAACGTGCTGTAATCCAGCTTCTGTGCTCCGCTTTCCAGCTTGGACAAGTCCAGCATATCGTTGACGATCTGCGTCAGCCGGTCGGTTTCCTCGATGATGATGTTCAGGTGCTGTTCCCGCTTCACCGGATTGTTCCCCGACAGGTCACGAATCATTTCCGCATAGGCTTTCATCATGGTCAGGGGCGTTCGCAGGTCGTGGGAAACGTTGGCGATCAGATCCCGCTGCATCTGGTCTGTCTTGGAAAGCTCATGTGCCGCATAGGTCAGCGTTTCCGCCAGATCGTCCACTTCGGCATAGCCGCCGCCCTCGAACTTCACCGCATAATCCCCGTGTGCCAGCCGCTTGGCGGACTGGGTAATACGGGTAATGGGGGTGGCAATGTGGTTCGCCGCATAGAACGAGATCAGGAACCCGAAGAACACCAGCATAATGGTGATCATCATGGTCTGCCGCTTCAGAATGGACACGGTGGATTCCACCGGCACCAGCGGTGAATTCAGCAGCAGATAGCCCAGCACGCTGCCGTCGTCCTTGCTGTACATAGTACAGCCGTAGACCAGCATTTCATTTTGCAGTGTCGGATTGGACACCCGCCGGCAGATCGTGCCGGTGCTGCTGTTCTGGAGGTCGATGAGATAGAACAGCGTTCCGCTTTCCTTGCCGTGCAGCAGGCACTTGCCGTTATACACACAGTTATAGTACACTTCCCTGCCGTTGGAATTGAGCAGTTCAATGCACATTTCATTTTGCAGCGAGATCTCCTGTGCATCGTCAGAAAAGTCCTCACTGCCATAGTCCGACACCAGCTGCTGTGCCAGTTTTGCTGTGTCGCGGATCTTCATGGACTCATAGAACCATTCCAGAAAGATGATCTGAAACAGCCACATCAGCAGAAATACCACGCACACAAACAGCATAAAAAACAGCCAGATCTTTACGCCGATGCGGAGATTGCGTTCACCGAGATGATGCCGGTGATGCGTCATTTTCCGGATCAAATTTATATCCCATTCCTCTCAAGGTCACAATATCTGAACGATACGGTCCAAGATTGCCGCGAAGCATCTTGATATGCGTATCCACAGTACGGTCGTCCCCGAAGAAATCGTATCCCCAGACTTCTTCCAGCAGCTTATCTCTGGAAAGAGCCAGTCCCTTATTTTTCACCAGATAGAACAGCAGGTCGTATTCCTTTGGCGTCATGGACGCACGCACGCCGTCCACATACACCTCCCGTCCGGCAAGGTCGATCTCCAGCCCGCCGAATTTCAGCCGCTGCTGGGTATCGCCGCCGCCCTGCTTTGCCGCATGGCTCCGTGCCAGAACTGCACGCACCCGTGCCATGAGTTCTCTGGGCGAAAAGGGCTTTACCACATAGTCGTCAATACCGGTTTCAAAACCGAACAGCTTGTCGTATTCCTCGCCGCGGGCGGACAGCATGATAATGGGAACATCTTTCTGCTTCCGGATCTCCTTGCAGGCGGAATAGCCGTCCAGACGGGGCATCATCACGTCCATGATAATGATGTCATAATCATTTTCCCGACAGAGTGCCACCGCCTCCATGCCGTCCCGTGCTTCGGTCACTTCGAACTCCTCGAACTCCGCGTACTCCCGCACTACGGCACGAATTTTTTCTTCATCATCTACGATCAACATTTTGCTCATGGGTTCCACCTCCCTAGTACTTTGTAACATTTAAATATTGCATAAAATATTAATGTGTGGTATAA